>JAJQCO010000041.1 GCA_021202655.1 Clostridiales bacterium
TTACAAGAGAGATGTATGGCGAACAATCATGGAGGACGACATGAATCAGATCGAGTATCCACCCGGCGGCGATGTGGGGATCCTGACAGAGGACGAGCTGCTTTTCATGTGCGATGATAACAGAATATGGAAAACCTGGAAGAAGGTCTTTACCGGGGCGGACACCCGTCTGATCCAGGTTTCCCTTGTGCATTCGGACGGCAGTCCGCGCAGAAGCGCGCAGCTTCGCCCGGGGCAGCGCCGGGATGCGGCAGGTCTTCTGACGGAGCTTCTGATGGAGCGTTTCCGGCGGCGAATGCGTCCGATCACCCTGCTGTGTGTGAAAACAGGGCAGGAGAGCGCCGAGCCGTGCCTGAACGCGAGGGAGCTGCGGGCGCAGATTGAGCAGACCGCGGTGTGCTGGATGGAATACGGTTACTGTGGCAGCTCGTTTGTAGACTGGCTAAAACGGGAGGTCTTATACGAGGATTAGAGAAACGGGAAGGATATTCCGGCGGGGAGTATCCTTCTTTTTTTGCCAAAGCATACCAAAGGAGCTGCGCCACGGTTCGGTCTGCTGATTCTGTCATTGACGAAAGCCGCCTTTCTGTCGTAAAATAAACCTATTGACAAGAAGGGATTCTTCCCATATAATAGGGCTTGCGTTATCGAATTAGCACTTTACCATGTGAAAGCGAGTGAGAAAATATGAGCAACCAGCTGCTACATACCCCGGAAGGAGTCCGGGATATTTACGGTGCGGAATGCGCGAGGAAACAGAAGATAGAAGATGAGATCCGCAACGTATTTCATCTGTATGGCTATCAGGATATCGAGACGCCGACATTTGAATTTTTTGACATATTTAAGGCCGAGCGGGGCAGTGTCGGAACCCGCGAGATGTATAAGTTTTTTGACCGGGACAACAATACGCTCGTCCTGCGACCGGACATGACGCCGCCGATTGCGCGCTGCGCCGCGAAATACTATATGGACGAGACGATGCCGATCCGGCTCTGTTATAATGGTTCTACCTACAACAACAGCGCCAGCTACCGGGGACGCTTAAAGGAGACGACGCAGACAGGCGCCGAGCTGATCGGCAATGATTCGGCAGACGCCGACGCGGAGATGATCGCGGTTGTGATTGACGCGCTGAGAGCGGCGGGGCTGCGGGATTTCCAGGTTGAGCTTGGGCAGGTGGAGTTTTACCGGGGACTGGTGGAAGAGGCCGGCATGTCGGATGAGATGAAGGATCGGCTGCGGGAGCTGATTGAGAATAAAAACTATTTCGGAGTGGAGGAGCTTTTAAACCGGCAGGTCATGAAGCCGGAGCTGAAACGTCTGTTTTTAAAGCTGCCGGAGCTGTTTGGCGATATTGAGCAGATTCGCCTGGCGAAATCCATGACGGACAATCCGGGCGCGCGCAGGGCGATCGAACGGCTGGAGCGGGTACAGGAGATTCTGGAGGGATACGGGCTGGGAGATTACGTTTCCTTTGACCTGGGGATGCTCAGCAAATATTCTTATTATACGGGAATCATTTTTAAAGCCTACGCCTATGGAACCGGCGAATATCTTGTCACCGGCGGCCGATATGACCGTCTGCTCGAACAGTTTGGCAAGAAATCCCCGGCGATCGGCCTGGCAATTATGGTGGATCAGCTGATGATGGCGCTCTCAAGCCAGAAAATCCGGATTGAGACTCCGACGACGCAGATGCTGATTCTCTATGAGGAGAGTGCGCGGCTTTCCGGCATTCGCCTGGCGACAAGGCTTCGCGGACAGGGAACGAGCGTCCAGCTCACGCTTCGCCGCGAGGAGCAGAGCAAGGATGAGTATGTGGCTTACGCAAAGCGTCACGGCATTCGCAGGCTTCTCTATCTGGGCGGCGACGGGCTTCGCGTGATGGATCACGATATGGAAACGGATGAAGTCCACATTCGCTCCTGCGCGGATGAGATCGTGTGACAGCTACGGGATCTGTCACAGGCAGCTTCATCCGCATGCGATGACAGAACAGAAAAAGGGGCAGAAGAAGGATTGGGAGCAGAAAATATGAGATATATTACATTTGCGCTGGCGAAGGGACGTCTCGCGCAGAAGTCCATGGAGATGTTTGAACAGATCGGCATTTCCTGTGAAGAGATGAAGGATAAAAATTCCAGAAAGCTGATCTTTACCAATGAGGAGCTGGGCTGCAGGTTTTTCCTGGCGAAGGCAAACGATGTCCCGACCTATGTCGAGTATGGCGCGGCGGATGTCGGCATCGTCGGCAAGGATACGATTCTGGAGGAGGGGCGGAGACTCTATGAGGTGCTCGATCTGGGAATCGGAAAATGCCGCATGTGTGTGTGCGGACCGGCTTCGGCAGCTGAGCTTTTGCAGCATCATGAGCTGATCCGGGTGGCGACCAAGTATCCGGATATCGCGAAGGATTATTTTTATAACAAAAAGCATCAGACGGTGGAGATCATCAAGCTGAACGGCTCTATTGAGCTGGCGCCGATCGTCGGGCTCTCGGAGGTGATTGTCGATATTGTGGAGACCGGGGCGACCCTTAAGGAGAACGGGCTGACTGTTCTCGAAGAGGTCTGTCCGCTGTCGGCGAGGATGATCGTCAATCAGGTCAGCATGAAGCGGGAGAATGAGCGCATCTCGCAGATCATCCGCGATATGAGAGCGCTCGTTCTGAGCAGACAGGAGGGACAACAGCAGCAATGAGAATACTGAAATTGGACGAACAGAACC
>JAJQCO010000006.1:0-1758 GCA_021202655.1 Clostridiales bacterium
TTCGGCTCCTCGTCAATCTGGACCCTTTTTCCGGAAGCAGCCATTTCGAGGTTGTGCAGAAGCTTCTCAATCTCTCTTTTTTTCGTATATGAGCCAAATCCAATGCTTCGCAAAAATCTGTGCATCCCGGCCTCCTTTTCATGACAAATGTGACATATCTGTCGTTCAGCAAAAAAGGCGAAGAAAAAATTCTCCGCCTTTTTCTCTGATTCGTATTATACGCTATGATTCCGGTTTTTTCAATTTGTTCGCAAAATTTATTACACGATGCCCTGTGCGAGCATGGCGTCTACTACCTTCTCAAATCCGGCAATGTTCGCGCCTGCGACATAGTTGCCCGGCACACCGTAACGCTTTGCCGCATCGTCTGCTTTTGCGAAGATATCCTTCATGATATTCTGCAGTCTCTGATCGACCTCTTCGAAGGTCCAGGACAGACGCAGGGAGTTCTGGCTCTGCTCCAGTCCGGATGTGGCAACGCCGCCCGCGTTTGCCGCCTTGCCCGGCATGAACAGAATCTTCTTCTCGACAAACAGATCAGTCGCTTCTCTGGTCGACGGCATGTTAGCGCCCTCGGCTACTGCAAATACGCCGTTTGCCAGAAGGGTCTTTGCGTCTTCCAGATTCAGCTCGTTCTGAGTCGCGCACGGAAGGGCAATGTCAGCCGGAATGGTCCAGACGCCCTTTCCTTCGGTATACTTTGCGGTCGGAACGGCGTCGACATACTCTTTGATGCGGCCGCGGCGGACTTCCTTGATGTCCTTGACAACATCCAGCTGGATGCCGTCCGGATCATAGATGTAGCCGTTGGAATCGCTCATGGAGACGACCTTCGCGCCCAGCTGCTGCGCCTTCTCACATGCATAGATCGCGACATTGCCGGAACCGGATACCAGCACGGTCTTGCCTGCCAGCTCCTTGCCGTTCGCCTTCAGCATTTCATCCAGGATATAGACCAGGCCGTAACCGGTCGCCTGAGTTCTGGCCAGGGAACCGCCGAAGGTCAGACCCTTGCCGGTCAGGACGCCCTCATACAGCTTGGTGATTCTCTTGTACTGTCCGAACAGATAACCGATCTCTCTGCCGCCTACGCCGATATCTCCGGCCGGGACGTCTGCGTCCTTGCCAATGTGGCGATACAGCTCGGTCATAAAGCTCTGGCAGAACGACATTACCTCGCGGTCTGACTTGCCCTTCGGATCAAAGTTGGAACCGCCCTTGCCGCCGCCCATCGGAAGACCGGTCAGGGAATTCTTCAGAACCTGCTCAAAGCCCAGGAATTTTAAGATGCTCTGGTTGACAGACGGATGGAAGCGAAGACCTCCCTTGTACGGTCCGATCGCGCTGTTAAACTGCACGCGATAGCCCTTGTTGACCTGGACATTTCCCTTATCGTCCACCCACGGAACACGGAAGGAAACGACGCGCTCCGGCTCGGTGAAACGCTCCAGGATGCCCTCCTTGCGATATCTGTCCTCATTCGCGTCGATGACCAGCCGCAGAGAGTCAAGGACTTCCTTTACGGCCTGATGGAACTCCGGCTCACCCGGGTTCTGCTCCACTACCTTTGCATAGATCTCGTCTACATAAGACATGGCAATGTGCCTCCTCTGTATAAAAATATTTTTCTGCTATTACGTCATATCAGTCCTCCCGCATCTTAGAAGGTTGCGCCTGCCGCTAAGAGAGGAGAGGACTTTTTTGCACGAAAAAAGGGCGCTGCGAATAAACATCCGCAGAGCCCCGTCGCCATTGACG
>JAJQCO010000006.1:1768-13224 GCA_021202655.1 Clostridiales bacterium
CAATTGGAAATATAAAAGTCAAGCATATTTTCAATCTGCCTGGGATGCTGCCGGGATGCTGCCCGGTTCCGCTGATTTAAAAAATATCATTGACAACCGTGCGTCAGTCGTTTTATGATATTTTATTCTCATTTGATATAGGGAGTAAAAGGGAGTAAACGTATGATTAAAAATATGGTATTTGACATGGGAAATGTGCTGATAAGATATGACGCCGCCCGGGTATGTGATGTCTTTGTGAGAGATGAAGCTGCGAAAGAGCGGATCCGGACAGCGATATTTTTATCTCCGGAATGGGTTTATCTGGATATGGGTGTGATGGAAGAGGAAGAGGCGCTGGAAAAAATGGTTTCCCGGCTTTCCTCAGAACGGGAGAAGGAGGATGCAAGGCAGTGCTTCTATCACTGGCATGAATATAACATGTGGCCGGTGGAGGAAATGGGCGACCTTGTGAAGGAATTAAAGGAACGGGGATATCAAATTTATCTGTGTTCCAATGCGTCCCTTCGCCTTTGGAAATGCTATAAGACCGTGATACCGGGAATCGAATGGTTTGACGGAATTATGTTTTCCGCTTCCGAAAAATGCATAAAGCCTCAGAAGGAAATCTATGAGAGATTATTTGAACGCTTCCGCCTGAAGCCGGAGGAGTGCTTTTTTATTGATGACCTCCGGCTTAATATTGACGGCGCCGCGGCCTGCGGCATGAAGGGATACTGCTTTGACGGAGACTTAAAAAGGCTGAGGGAAACGCTGGATCAGCTGCAGAAATAGCGCGATCGGGGCGTCACAGGTTTTTTACAAATAACGCCCGGATTGCGTTCAGAACGGCAAGGATCATGACGCCCACGTCCGCGAAGACCGCGATCCACATATTGGCCAGACCGACGGCGACCAGAGCCAGGCAGAGCAGCTTGATCGTGATGGAACATACGATATTCTGGTACACGATCCGCAGGGATTTCCGGGATATGCGGATGGCCTTTGCGATTTTTAAGGGATCGTCGTCCATGAGGACAATATCCGCGGCCTCAATCGCCGCGTCAGATCCCATCGCCCCCATGGCGATGCCGATGTCGGCCCGGCGCAGCACCGGCGCGTCGTTGATGCCGTCGCCGACGAAGGCCAGCATTTCTCCGTCTGATTTTGCATTCAAAAGCTCTTCGACCCGGGCTACCTTATCCGCCGGAAGCAGCTGCGAATATGCCTGATCGATGCCCAGAGAGGCGCAGACCTGATCCGCCACTGCCTTTGAGTCGCCGGTCAGCATGACGGTCTTTCTGACTCCGGATGCCTTGAGCCTGCGGATGGCCTCCCTGGAGTGTGGCTTCTCACGGTCGGAAATTACGATATGTCCAGCGTACTGGCCGTCGATCGCCAGATGGACGATGGTTCCCACGGAATGACATTTGATGTCGTCGATTCCAAGCGCGGCCATCCATTTGTCGTTGCCGACCGCGATTTGCCTGCCGTCGACTGTCGCGGTGACCCCTTCTCCGCTGATTTCCTTCATGTCAGAGATCCTGGAGAGATCAAGGGGCTTTCCATAGGCCTTCTGAATGCTCCGGCTGATGGGGTGGGAGCTTCCTGATTCCGCAAGAGCCGCATATTCAAGCAGCTCTTCGTCGGATAATTCGCTGTGATGGATTCCGGTCACCTCGAATACGCCCTGCGTCAGGGTGCCGGTCTTGTCAAAGACAACGATCTTCGTGCGGGAGAGCAGCTCCAGATAATTGGAGCCCTTAACCAGGATACCGGCATGGCTCGCTCCGCCGATACCGGCAAAAAAGCTCAGAGGAATGCTGACAACCAGCGCGCAGGGGCAGCTGGCGACCAGGAAGGTCAGCGCGCGGTAAATCCATTCGTTCCACCTCGCTGCGTTTCCCATGAGGAGACTGGCCAGAGGAGGCAGAAACGCCAGCGCAATCGCGGCATACACAACCGCGGGCGTATAGATCCGGGCAAAGCGGGTGATGAAATCCTCAGATTTCGATTTTCGGGAGCTGGCGTTTTCCACCAGATCCAGGATCTGGGATACGGTGGAATCGCCAAATTCCTTTGTCGTCCGGATTTTCAGTACGCCGCTCTCATTGATGCATCCGCTGATGATCTCCTCGCCGACCTTTATGTCGCGGGGCAGGCTTTCTCCGGTCAGAGCCGCCGTGTTAAGCGTGGAGGTCCCCTCCTCGACGATGCCGTCGATCGGCACCTTTTCTCCGGGACGGACGATAATCATACTCCCGATCTCCACCTCGTCCGGATCCACCTTTTCCCATGTGCCGTCGCGTTCGATGTTGGCGTAATCCGGTCGGATGTCCATCAGCTCGCTGATGTTCCTCCGGCTCTTTCCGACCGCGTAGCTCTGGAACCATTCGCCGACCTGGTAGAGCAGCATGACTGCGATGGCCTCCAGGTAATCGCCGCTTCCGGAGCAGAGTGCCAGGAGGATGGCGCCGATGGTGGCGACCGCCATCAGAAACGCTTCGTCAAACATCTGCCGGTTCCGGATGCCCTTCCATGCCTTGCGCAAAATGTCATGGCCGATGATCAGGTAGGGAATCATATAGGCGGCAAAGCGGATCGCGCCCGTCTCCGGAAGGAGAGAGGCGTTCCCAAGGAGATGGAAAATCGCCATGAGCGCGGCTGTGACCAGGATCCGGATCAGCTTTTTTTTCTGTTTCTTATTCATGATTGGCTGTTCCTTTTCCGTGAAAAATCAGATGAATACCTCGCAGTCGTCCTCCGCCTTTTTGCAGTTTTTGCGAACCTCCTGCATGACGCTTTTGACATCGGCTCCGTCCTCAAATTCAACTGTCATCTTCAGCGTCATAAAGTTCACGGTCGCCTTTTTTACACCGGCGGTCTTTTGGGCGGCAACCTCCATCTTATCCGCACATGCCGCGCAATCTACATCGATCTTAAAATTTTTTTTCATGGCCTTTGTCTCCTTTGAACATTTTATCAATTAAACAAATACTTAATCGTTGAACTGAATATACATCAGATCGCGTCCCGTGTCAATAGGAAAATGTGTTTTTTTGTTGCACGATCGCCGTTTCTCTGTTATAACTGAACGAAAAGGATAAACGATTGCTTAGATATTTATTTTCGCAGGGCGGCGAGGCGGCGGGAATGGCCGGGGATGAAAAACGACGGATAGGTAAGGACGGAAGGAGAATGTGAGATGGCTGACATATGTTTACCACATGATCACAATGAGATTTTTTGCCACGGGATTTCGGATATGCCGGATGCGGAGCAGTTTCAGGCTGCGGCGGATATTCTGAAGCTGCTGGGGGATGGCAGCCGCATTCGCATTTTCTGGATTCTCTGTCACTGTGAAACCTGTGTGACCAACCTTTCCGCGATGGTGGATATGAGCAGCCCGGCGGTGTCTCATCATCTGCGGCAGCTGAAAGCGGTTGGTCTGGTCAGCGCCCGGAGAGACGGAAAGGAAATGTATTATACCGCGGCGAAAAATCCGGAGGCCGATCTTCTTCATCACACCATTGAGCAGATGATTCAGATTTCCTGCCCGACCGCGTAGGGATCCGAGGGTAATGACAGGGCAAAAAAGAGGCGACAGCGCGAAAGGCGCCGTCGTCTCTTTTTTGCCATAGCATACGGAAGGAGCTGCCGGTGACAGGTCCTGTAGTTTGCCATAGCATACGGAAGGAGCTGCCGGTGGCAGGTCCTGTAGTTGGAAATATTTTACTGGAAGGTGTCGCCGCCCGATCAGATGTTCAGCAGATCGCTGTAAACCTTCAGAGCGCCGTCCGTATCATGCGCAAGCACGCGCTTGGCCAGAATCTTGCCCAGCTGCACGCCTTCCTGGTCGAAGCTGTTCACATTCCACACAAAGCCCTGGAACATCACTTTATTTTCAAAGTGAGCCAGAAGCGCACCAACGGTTCTGGGATTTACCTGGTCGCCGATGATGATGCTGGATGGACGTCCGCCTTCGAAATTCTTGTTCCGGTTCTCGTCCTCTTTGCCGCAGGCAAAGGCGACGATCTGTGCCGCCACATTCGCGCACAGCTTCTGCTGGCTGGTGGTATCCTGGATCACCACATCTGTTTCCATCTGATTCTTCCGATATCCGATGAACTGCAGCGGAACGATCGAGGTGCCCTGATGGAGCAGCTGATAGAAGGAGTGCTGGCCGTTCGTTCCGGGCTCGCCGAAGATCACCGGGCCGGTCTCATAGCTGACACGCTCGCCGAAGCGGTTCACCGATTTGCCGTTGGATTCCATATCCAGCTGCTGTAAATGAGCCGGGAAACGGCTGAGCGCCTGTGAATACGGAAGGACAGCGGTACACGGATAGCCGAGCACGTTGCGCTCGTACACGCCGATCAGCGCGTCCAGCATCGACGGGTTTTTCAGCACGTCGCTGTTGGTGGCAAGACGGTCTTCTGCCGCCGCGCCGTCAAGGAAGTCTGCGAACACTTCCGGTCCAAATGCCAGCGACAGCACCGCGCCGCCGACCGCAGAGCTGGAGGAATAGCGACCGCCAATGTAATCATCCATAAAGAAGGCGGTCAGATAATCGTCGCTCTTTGCCAGAGGAGAGGTCTCGCTGGTGACGGCAACCATATGGTCGGAGGCGTTCAGGCCGGCTTTCTTTAAGGCGTCCTTTACGAAGGATTCATTGGTCAGCGTCTCCAGCGTCGTACCGGACTTGGAGACAAGGATAAACAGGGAATGCGCGACGTCCACAGAATTCAGGACAGCCGCCGCGTCATCCGGATCGACGTTGCTGATGAACTTCGCTTCCATCTTAAAGGCGCCGTTTTTCTTCGCCCAGTTCTCAAGGGCCAGATAGATCGCGCGCGGGCCCAAGTCGCTGCCGCCGATGCCGATCTGAACGACGGTCGTGAATTTCTCGCCCGCTGCGTTGGTGATCTCGCCGGCATGTACCTTCTTTGCGAATTCTGCGATCTTCTGCTGCTGCGAGGTGTAGAAGACCCGCTTGTCTACGCCGTCGGCCTCAACGGTCTTGTCAAGCTGGCCGCGGACCAGATGATGAAGGACCAGACGTTTCTCGCCGGTGTTGATGACTGCGCCGTTGTAAAGCTCCTCAAATTTCTCAACAAGCTGCGCTTCCTCTGCCAGCTTGGCGAGATCTGTCAGGATCGCGTCATCGACCTGTTTTGCCGCGTAATTATAAACAAGGCCTTCCGCCATCGGAACGCTGTACTTCTTCACGCGCTCTGCTCCGCTTTCTCCGGTCATAACCTCCTTGAGGTTTACACGATCCGCCTTCAAAAGCTCCTGATAGGACGCCAGCGTATCCAGGTTATTCCAGTTGATCATAATAGATGCTCCTCCTTGAATTTAATTTGACATTCAGACTTCTGACAGGGATCCGGCCTGCCGGTCAGAAATGGTTGTCCGAATTATAAAAACTGACTGTATTATACTATCAAATCAGCCTGAATTCAAGCACTTCGCACAGCGTTTGCCGGTGAAGGAGCGTATCTTGTGACAAAGCAGGAGCCGGGAGCGGCTGGCCGCCCCCGGCTATCGAGGTAAGTTGCCTGATTCCATTAACATTAACGGAGTGTCGGCAGGGAAAAAATTGCGTAATATCTCTCCAGGAACATTTCTACGATTGCCATTAAGTTTTTCATACGGATTCTCCTTTCCTGTTCTTTTTTTCTTTTATGTTTCGCTTTTCTTTTGTTGATCTTATTATAGGATATTGACCCGATATTGTAAAATACATATAATAAACGCATAACGATACTTTTTCGGTATGGTAATGATCGGCGAATGAGAACCCCGGCGAGAACCGGCGGAGTGAGAACAGATTTAAGAAAACATGGCGGCTTCTTATGTGTGATATGGCAGAGGAGGGGCGAAGAATGGAACTCAGACATATTCGATATTTTATGGCGGTAACGGAGGAGATGAATTTTACGAGGGCGGCGGAAAAGCTGAACATAGCCCAGCCGCCGCTCAGTCGGCAGATCCGGGATCTGGAGCAGGAGCTGGGCGTGACGCTGTTTGAGCGGAAGCCTCATGCGCTGCAGCTGACGGACGAGGGGCAGGTGTTCCGCCAGTATGCCGTGCGGATTTTGGATCTGGTCAGCCGCTCCGCCGAGGATGTGAAGGAGGTCGAGAACGGCCTTCATGGCACGATCTATCTGGCGTCTGTGGAGGGACACGCGCCTACGCTGTTTTCCCGGTGGATCGCCGGGTTTCAGCGGGAAAATCCGCATGTCTGTTACAATCTCTGGAACGGCAATTCCGACGACGTGATCAACCGGTTGTCGAAGGGCTTATGTGAGCTGGCGATCATCATGGAGCCGCACAATGCGGAGGGCGTATATGCGCTGCCGGTCTTTTCCGAGCCCTGGATCGCCATGATTCCGGAGGCCTGCCCGCTTGCCGGGGAGCCGGGCGACACGGTTGATTTTCAGAAGGTTGCCGGGTATGATCTGATCATTCCGTCCCGGCGTTCCAGGCTGCACGAGATCCGCAGCTGGCTGTCGGTTCCCGGCGGACAGCTGCGCGTCCGATGCCGGATCGCCCACATGCTCAATGCGTATGAGCTTGTGCGGCAGAATGTGGGGATCGCGGTATATCCGGCCTCTGCCAATACCGGCACGGACGAGTCGGTGTGCATCAAAAGACTGGTCAATCCGGACGTCATGGCCTCCTATGTGCTGATCTGGGATAAGAGTCATCATCTGTCGCACGCAGCCGAGGAGTTCCTGAACTATATCCGGAGTCAGTATGTCAGCGGAAGCGATTGAAAAATTCGGCGAGCGGCGTCACCGTGTCATTGAGATTTTTGATTGCCTCGTTCAGGCTCTCGATGTCGATGGCGTTGAGCTTTTCCAACGCCTCTTCGATGCCCTCTTCGCTGGAAACGACCAGGTGATCCATGTCCGTAAACATCTGATCCAGATCGGCGTCCGCCAGCTCAGAGGTGATGGTATTCAGATCCTTCATGATCCGGTCAAGGCTCTGAAAGGTGTTGTTGACCTGGGGCAGGAGAGTCACCGTGACATAGATTACGATGGCCAGGACGAGGATGCTGGCCGCCGCTGTGATCTGAGACATACGATACTGCTTCCTGGCATATTTTTCCTGTCCGGCATTGGAGGATTCGATGCGCTCCATCATGGCGCGAAACTGCGCCTCGTCCATGGGATGCATGGCGTTGTCTGTGTTTCCTTTTTCCATAAATATACTCCTTCCTTTTTGATGACAGCAGGGTTATCGGGAACGATTTTTATGCGCGGCAGAACGCCGCGGCAGCGGCGCATGTCGGCTTGCTGTAGCATGGGATCCGTTCAGACCAGGATCAGTTCGAGAATGAATACGGCGGCGCAGGCCGAGAGAGAGACCTGAAAGAGACTTTTTCTTTTCCAGGCCAGCAGGGCAGCTACCGCCAGCGCCGCGGCTCCTGACCAGACAGAGGAGGTGGCGGAGAGGATGGCGGGGAAGGTCATGACGGACAGGGTCACGTAGGGGACATAGTACAAAAAGGAGCGGATCCAGGGGCTTTTGATCTCACGACGGATCAGGGTCAGCGGCAGCATGCGGATGAGATAGGTCACGACTGCCATGATCAGGATGTAGAGATATGCGTTTGTGGAATCAGGCATGGTCGGCGTCCTCCTTGTGTGGGAATAAAAATGCAGCCGCGCCCGCGATCAGCACAGTCAGGATGATAATCTGAAATCCGGACGAGATGTCTCGCAGAACGGGCAGGCAGTGGAAAATCAGGCTCAGCGCCATCGCGGTCAGAATGACGCCCGTCAGGATCCGATCCCCACGGGCAGGGGGAATGACCACGGCGAGAAACATGCCGTACAGGGCGACGTTTAAGGCGCTCAGAAGTCTCCCCGGAAGCAGGTCGCCCGAGATGGCGCCGAGCAGGGTGCCGATGGTCCAGCCTGGGACGGCGACCGCCATCAGACCATAGCTGTAGAAAGGGCTTAACACGCCGGGGCGGCACACGGACACGCCGAAGATTTCATCCGTCACCCCATAGGAGACGAGAAGACGGTGCGCGAATGGGATATGGTTGTCCAGCTTCTGGGAAAGGGAGCAGGACATCAGGCAGTAGCGCAGATTGATAACCAGCTGTGTCATGGCCATCTCGAGGAGGGAAGCGCCGGATTGAATGATTCCGAGTCCGGCAAACTGACCAGCGCTGGTAAGGTTTGTGAGGGACATAAAGACCGATTCCGGAATGGAAAGCCCCGCGCCTGCCGCCATGATCCCGAAGGTAAAGGAGACGGCCAGATAGCCAAGCCCGATCGGAATTCCGTCGGTCAGTCCGCATCGAAATTGAAGCAGTTGATCTTTCATAAGATATAAACCTCGGTTGGAAAGGATCTCCCCGGATGAAAAGGAAACGCCCCCGGGGCTTTTCTTCATTATAGCAATTCCGTGACAGAATAGCCAGATTTCTTCTGTAAATTTTACCGGCTTATGGCCTGATCGAATTTTTCTGTCTGGTTTCGCCGGATTTTTCTCATTGAATCGGGACAGGAATTGACGTATAATGAATTTTAAAGATATTTGACTGGAGGATATATGGATATGACGAAAAAACAATCATTGGATACCATCTGTATCCAGGGCGGCTGGTCGCCGAAGAGCGGAGAGCCGCGTCAGGGTCCGCTTTGTCAGAGCACGACGTTTCACTATACGACGAGCGAGCAGATGGGACGCCTGTTTGACCTGGAGGAAAGCGGCTATTTCTATACCCGGCTTGCCAATCCGACCAATGATGCGGTTGCGGCCAAGATCTGCGAGCTGGAGGGCGGCGTAGGGGCGATGCTCACCTCGTCCGGTCAGGCGGCCACCTTTTACGCGATTCTGAATATTTGCCAGGCGGGCGACCATATTGTCAGCTCCTCGACGATTTATGGAGGGACGAGCAATCTGTTTACCGTGACCTTCCCGAAGATGGGCGTAGAGTGTACTCTGGTGAATCCGGACGCGGATGAAGAGGAGCTTGCGAAAGCCTTTCGTCCGAACACGAAGGCGGTCTTTGCCGAGTCCATTGCCAATCCGGCGCTGACGGTTCTGGATTTTGAAAAGTTCGCAAGGCTTGCTCACAGCCACGGCGTCCCCCTGATTGTGGACAATACCTTCGCCACCCCCATTAACTGCCGCCCGATCGAATGGGGCGCGGATATCGTGATTCACAGCACGACAAAGTACATGGACGGCCACGCCATGACGGTAGGCGGCGTTATTGTTGACAGCGGCAATTTTGACTGGGAAGCACACCACGACCGGTATCCGGGGCTTACCGAGCCGGACGAGTCCTATCACGGAATCATTTACACACAGAAATTTGGCAAGCTGGCCTACATCACGAAGGCGACGTCCCAGCTGATGAGAGATCTGGGATCCATTCAGTCTCCGCAGAATGCTTTCCTGATCAATATAGGGCTTGAGACGCTTCATCTGCGTGTTCCCAGACATTGCGAAAACGCGTTAAAGGTGGCGGAATACCTGCAGTCCCGAGACGACGTCGCATGGGTCAATTATCCGGGACTTCCGGGCGACCGCTATTATGAGCTGGCTCAGAAATATATGCCAAACGGTACCTGCGGCGTCATTTCCTTCGGCTTAAAGAGCGGAAGAAAAGGAGCGGCAGAATTTATGGACAGGCTTAAGCTCTGCTCCATTGAGACACACGTAGCCGATTCCAGGACGGCGGTGCTTCATCCGGCCAGCCACACGCACAGGCAGCTGACGGATGAACAGCTGGTGGAAGCAGGCGTCGATCCCGCGATGATCCGTTTCAGCGTGGGCATTGAGGACGTTGAGGATATCATTGAGGATATCCGGCAGGCGTTGGAGTGAGATGAGGAGAGAAAGGAACCCCCGGCAGGGCTGAGCTGCCGGAGGGTTCTTTGAAAATTATTGTAAATCGGCTTGCAGATTTCTCAATGCCCTTTCCCGCAATTTTCCTTTCTGCACTTTGTTTGTTGATGTACGCGGCCAATTTTCACGACTCTCATAGATAAAATACTTCGGAATCTGAAAGCGTGCAAGATGCTCTCTGCAATAATCCTCTATGGCTCGTTTCTTGTCATCGTCCGGATCATTGGCATCAATAAAGGCCACCCCGATCTCCCCATATTTTTCATGAGGAATTCCCACAATTTCTACATTTTCTACTTCCGGGCACTGGCTGATAATAATTTCCAGATTATGCGGCGATACATTTTCTCCATTGATTTTATACATATCATTTTTTCGGCCATGAAAAGCCAAAAGTCCATTTTCGGACAATGCGCCAAGATCCCCTGTTCGAAACCATCCATCTTCTTGAAATGCTGCCTGATTTGCCTCCTCATTTTTGTAATAACCAGGAGTAACCGTTAAACCCCTGCACAAAATTTCTCCGGTTTGTCCAGTTAAAATTTCTTCACCGGTATTTGGATCACAAATTTTCAGTTCCAGAAGATAGGGGTATGCCGAATGGATTCCCGCTGCAGCAGCATCTTTCAATTTCCCTGTATATTGACGAATCCATTCCGCAGGCGCCTGTGGCGAAAGAATCGTTGTTGTTGCTCCACACTCTGTCATGCCATATCCCGTTGTGACATCCGCTACCCCAAAAGCTTTCCGGACAGCTTGCCACAGCCAGTCCGGCCCTGCTGGTGAGATAAAAAGTGCATGTAAATCTGGATAATCTTCTGCCTGGACATTACCACTTTCAATCATTTGGATTGCAATCAACGGCACACAAATGACATCATTAACATGATGCCGATGCATCAAATTCAGATAATTATCAGCATCAAATCTTCTATTCGAAAACACAATGCTTCCTCCGACATGTATGGAAGCCAGAATTCCTTCGGAATAAGCAAATATATGGTAGAACGGGATCGGAACCAGTATTCTTCTTCCTTCCTCCATCAGCCTGGTTCGACAGGTCGCGTAAGACGTCCTCAGCAAAGCATCATGAGTCAGAGTCACACCTTTGGGAAATGAGGTGCTCCCAGAGGTATAAAGGATGTCACTCACTTCATAAGGATTTCGATATTTTTCCTCCAAAAGCATAATCACGGATTCCTCTACGGAATCACCCATTGCCAGGAATATTTCCCAATCATTCAAATTTATCGTGCCACGTAAGAATGGAAAATTTTCTGACGGCAATTCCGGTATTTGTATGCCAATCATCCAATTTGTATCCGAATGTTTAATAATATACCGCTTCTCCTCATCCTCCAACTGCATGTTAATAGGAATTTTCACCGTTCCTAGCTTTGCAAGGGCAAAAATGAGAAAATAATAGATCGGATTATTATACAGGGAAACCGCAACATGATCACCCGGTCGGATACCAAGTGCATACAAACTTTTTGCCGTTCGGTTTACCTGCTCCAGAACTTCTCTATATGTATACGCTTGATCCTCGCAAATGAAACAAATCCGATCCTGGTTAATGGAGGCATGGCTATAAA
>JAJQCO010000235.1 GCA_021202655.1 Clostridiales bacterium
TTTTTATAGGAATAACCGATTAATTAGATTTTTTGCTTTTCCGGCATTTCCTTAGCTTTCCCTGGCGCAAGGAAAGATGTCGGATAGAGCGTTATCATCCTGGCGTTATCGTGTGGATGAGGGGCGGGGAATATGAGATGGAGTAATTGAGTGTGCAGGAGGAAGATAGACATAATGAGCGGAGTCAAATACAAAGAGTCACCGGATTACTCTTATTTTTTGGATAAGAATCATTTTGTGTATGATGTGCAGGAGGATGAATCCGAGCTGCGGATTTACGTGAAATCCAGACCGCATATCTGCAAATGCCCGGCGTGCGGGACGGAAAGCAACCGCCTGCATGCGACCTATGAAAGAAGGCTTCAGGATATTCCGGTTCGCGGAAAGAGAACCTATCTGTATGTGAATGTTTATAAATATGAATGTGTGAAGGAAACCTGCAAATGCAAGGTCTTCATGGAGGAGCTGTCTTTTGCGGGAACCTCGCAGGTCAGGACGGACGCGCTCAACGCCATGGTGCTCTGGTTTGGCGAATTCCTGGGCAATCGGGACGCGAGCCGTCTGCTGTCGCAGCTGGGCATCAAGGCCAGCCCGGATACGGTGCGCCGGCTCAGACAGAAGAAGGACGAGGGAAAGGATTCCCGTTTTATGGCCGGTATTTCCAGGCAGAGCGGGCAGGACTGGGGTAAGGTTTTAAGAGAGCGCGAGGATATCCGGCTGGGATCAGGCGAACGGGCAGGCACTTCTATCTCTGCCGCCGTGCAGATTCTGCCGGACAACAAGAAGCTGGTTGCGAGGATGAAGCTGCAGGGAAGTCTGCCGGAGGATATTCGCAGCGCGGCGAAAAAGTAATATTTGTGCGTGAAAATCTCCTGCTTAAAACAGGATGAGCTTTCCGTCGAGCAGTCCGTAATCCTGCTGCCCCTCGGATTCAATCACCGCTTTTCCCGCCGTTTTTTCCGTCACCTGCAGGGTGAAGGAGTCGACCAGATCGAAGGGAACCATCAGCGTCATGCTGACGGATTCGGCATATTCCGTATCGAGGATCGAAAGTCCCAGCTGGCCGACGAGGTATTGGAGCTTCCCAATTCCGCTGTAATCCGTGCGGATGTTTAACCGCACGCCCGGCTGCTTCTCGACGATGACGCTGTTTTGAAGTCCGAGCTGCGCCGCGCCGGAATAGGCCCGAATCAGGCCGCCGGTACCGAGCAGGGTTCCGCCGAAGTAGCGTGTGACAACGATACAGATGTTTCGCACGCCTTCTCCGAGCAGGACGTCAAGAATCGGCCGTCCCGCCGTCTGCGGCGGTTCGCCGTCGTCACTGCAGCGCGTGAGCTGTCCGCGCCCGCCGATCACGTAGGCAGAGCAGTTGTGCCTGGCGTCCCAGTATTTCTTCCTCATCGCTTCGATGAAGGCGATGGCTTCCTCTTCGCTTTCTACGGGCTGTGTCGTGGCGATGAAGCGTGACTTTTTCTCTGTCAGCTCGCCCTGGCCGCCCCTGTATAATATCTTATATCGATCTGCCATACCTGTCACAATCCCTTTCGTCAAAGCTCTGAATATTCTGGTTACATGTCATACTCATGTCGCGCGCCGCGCTGTGTTCTATTATAAACGATTTGAATCCATTCGTAAACGCTTTTTGGTTCGGCGCGGACGCACGGAACGGAAGGAAAACGTGTAAGCTGCGACCGAAAAGGCGACGTCTGCGCCTGTCATCGCGCAAAAAATCGTTGCATTCTCCATACGCCGATGCTATACTGTGATACTGTGAAAGTTGTGAAAGTCCAAAAAACGGCAGTTGAATCAAAGGGATCAGAGGTTGAGGAAGAAGAAAGTATGAATATCAAGAGAGAAGACGTAAGAAATATTGCCATTATTGCCCATGTCGACCACGGCAAAACCACGCTTGTGGACGACCTCCTGAAGCAGAGCGGCGTGTTCCGCGAAAACCAGGAGGTGGAAGAGCGCGTGATGGATTCTAATGACATTGAGCGCGAGAGAGGGATTACCATCCTGTCGAAGAACACAGCGGTATTTTATAAAGATAAGAAGATTAATATCATCGACACCCCAGGCCATGCGGATTTTGGCGGCGAGGTAGAGCGTGTGCTGAAAATGGTAAACGGCGTCATTCTGGTGGTGGATGCGTTTGAGGGTCCGATGCCTCAGACGAAGTTCGTGCTGCAGAAGGCGCTGGAGCTGGATCTGGCGGTGATCGTCTGCATCAATAAGATCGACCGTCCGGAGGCGCGCCCGCAGGAGGTCATCGACGAGGTGCTGGAGCTTCTGATGGATCTGGACGCCTCCGATAAGCAGCTTGACTGTCCGTTTGTCTTTGCCTCGGCGAAGGCCGGTTTTGCGAAGAAAAATCTGGAGGATCCGGAGGTCGATATGGCTCCGCTGTTTGAGACGATCATCGAATCAATCCCGGCGCCGGAGGGGGATCCGGACGCGCACACGCAGATGCTGATTTCCACGATTGATTACAATGAGTACGTGGGAAGAATCGGCATCGGCAAGATTGATAACGGCGAGGTGAAGGTCAATCAGGAATGTGTGATCGTGAACCACCACGACCCGGACAAGATGCGCCGCGTGAAGATCAGCAAGCTCTATCAGTTTGAGGGCCTGAACCGCAAGGAAGTGACGAAGGCGACGGTCGGCGATATCGTGGCCGTATCCGGCATCACGGAGCTGCACATTGGCGATACGCTCTGTTCGCTGGAGAATCCGCAGGCGATTCCGTTCCAGAAGATTTCCGAGCCGACCATCGCGATGGATTTTATGGTCAATGACAGCCCGCTTGCCGGGACGGAGGGAAAATATGTCACCTCCAGGCATATCCGCGACCGCCTGTTCCGCGAGCTGAACACTGACGTCAGTCTCCGCGTGGAGGAGACCGATTCTCCGGATTGCTTCAAGGTGTCCGGACGGGGCGAGCTGCATCTGTCGGTCCTGATTGAGAATATGCGCCGCGAGGGCTATGAGTTTGCCGTCAGCAAGGCGGAGGTTCTGTATCGCTATAATGAGAGAAACCAGAAGCAGGAGCCGATGGAGCTGGCTTATATTGACGTGCCGGAGGAATTTACCGGGACGATCATCCAGAAGCTGACCGCCAGAAAGGGCGAGCTGCAGGGCATGAGCCCGGCAAACGGCGGCTATACCCGCCTGGAATTTTCGATTCCCTCCCGCGGCCTGATCGGTTACCGCGGCGAGTTCCTGACCGATACGAAGGGCAACGGGATCATGAATACCATTTTTGACGGCTACGGCCCGTACAAGGGGGATCTGAGCTATCGCAAAACCGGTTCCCTGATCGCCTATGAGAGCGGCGAGGCGATCACGTACGGCCTGTTTAACGCGCAGGAGAGAGGAATCCTCTTTATCGAGCCGGGCGAGAAGGTATACGGAGGCATGGTCATCGGCCAGAATCCAAAGGCCGAGGATATCGAAGTCAATGTGTGTAAGACGAAGAAGCTGACCAATACCCGTTCCTCGAGCGCCGACGAAGCGCTGAAGCTGGTTCCCAGGAAACTGATGAGCCTGGAACAGTGCCTCGATTTTATTGACACGGACGAGCTCCTTGAGGTCACGCCCTCAAGCCTCCGGATTCGCAAGAAGATTCTGGATCCCATGCTCCGCAAGCGCGCGTCCTTTAAAAAGAACGCTTAAGTTATAGTCTGATCCTCCGGGAAATTTCTCCCGGGGGATTTTTTTGTCCCGGCATACGGAAGGAGCTGCCCCCGACATACGAAAAAAGCAGGAATATTTCCGGATGCTTCCTCATAGATATATTATCAGCGCAAGCGTTATAAGGAAAAGATTTATGACGTTTCCCATATAAAATATATGATGAGGAGAGAAGTACCATGCCGGAAAAAGTAATCGAGAATAACAGAGTCAGTGTAATCGGGAAAGTCATCTCGGGACTCACGTTCAGCCATGAAGTATACGGGGAGGGGTTCTATGCGGTGGATATCGCCGTCAGTCGCCTCAGCGAGCAGCAGGATATCATTCCGCTTATGGTGTCAGACCGCCTGGTCGATGTCCGCAAGGATTACCGCGGATGTACGGTGGAGGCTTCCGGACAGTTCCGCTCCTACAACCGCCACGAGGGGCTGAGGAATCGCCTGGTCCTGTCCGTTTTTGTCCGGGAGATCCGTTTTATAGAGGAATTCACTGACTATACGAAGACCAATCAGATCTTTCTGGACGGCTATGTCTGCAAGCAGCCGGTCTATCGCAAGACTCCTCTGGGACGTGAGATCGCGGATCTTCTGCTGGCGGTGAACCGCCCTTATCTGAAATCGGATTACATACCCTGTATCGCCTGGGGAAGAAACGCGAGATTTGCCTCCGGGTTTGAGGTGGGAACCAGGATTCAGGTGTGGGGACGGGTTCAGAGCCGGGAATATACCAAGAAGCTGAGTGAGACGCAATGTGAGAAGAGGGTCGCGTATGAGGTGTCCATCAGCAAGCTGGAGTGCCTGTCTTTGGAAGAGGACATAGCCGGATCATAATCAAAATGGGAGTCAGAGTGGGGCGGGAAGCAGATAATACTTGCATTTTAAAGGGGAATGTGGTACGATAAGCCCCGATGAAGGGCAATATACGCAGGGAGACGTTTTATGCCGTTTCCTGTAGAATATATGAAATACATCGAGGTGCGGAAAGATGAGTACGGGACTGGTTGAGATGATCTGCGGCGGCGAGGGGAGCGGCAAGACGGCGCTTGCCATGGGAAAGGCGCTGGGAGCCCTGGCCAGGCAGAAGTCGGTGATTGTGATCGAATTTCTGAAGGGCGGACAGAAGCTGGAGGACGCCTCCCTGTATCAGCGACTGGAACCGGAGCTCAAGAGATTTCGCTTTGAGAAGTCAGACTGCTATTTTGAGGAGCTTTCCGATGAGGAGAAGCGCGAGGCGTGCGTGAGCATCCGCAACGGCATATCCTATGCCAAGAAGGTCCTGACGACCGGCGAGTGTGATCTGCTCGTGCTGGACGAGGTGCTGGGACTTCTCGACCAGGGGATCATTAAGCGGGAGGAGTTGACGGCTGTCCTGGATTGTCGGGATGAAGCCGACGTGATCCTGACGGGCTGCGTTCTGCCGGAGCGACCGGAGGAGATCGCAGACCGCATTGTACAGCTTGAGGTGCTGGCTGCGCCCGGAGAGAAGGATATTGCGAACAATAGTGATTGACAAAAGACTCTGTTGATGATACGATAACGAAAGAAAGCAAGTAGAGGTTGCGCGAAGCATGAGTAGGATATCCGATGCGCCATTGCCGCAGAAGAAGATATCGGAAAGGGTGAGCGCCGAAGGGCGACGGCGGCATGGGCGGTGGCTCCTGGGCGCAGGGTGAAGAATCCTGCGACTGTCATCCTGACGGATGGAGAGCTACTTTTAAGGAAACCGTATAGAAGGCGGACTTGAAAAAGGGCTGAGAATCCATCAGTCCTTTCTTTTATGTCGCGGCATATAAAAGGAACGGTCTGCGGCAGATCCTGGAGGTTGCATAAAAACAATAAGGAGGAAAAATCATGGCTATTTATGAAGGTGCAGGCGTAGCGCTGGTCACTCCGTTTCGGGAGTCCGGCGAGGTAAATTATGAGAAGCTGGAGGAGATTCTGGAGGATCAGATCGCGGGCGGAACCGATGCGATTATTTCCTGCGGGACCACAGGAGAGGCGTCCACGATGAGTCACGAGGAGCACCTGGACGTCGTCCGCTTTACCTGTCAGGTAGTGAAGGGAAGGATCCCGGTGATCGCGGGAGCCGGTTCCAATTCGACAAAAGAGGCGATCCATCTGTCCGTGGAGGCGGAAAAGGCCGGGGCTGACGGTCTTCTGCTGGTGACCCCCTATTACAATAAGGCGACGCAGAACGGATTGATTGCGCATTATACGACCGTTGCCAATTCTGTGAAGATCCCGATTCTTCTGTATCATGTTCCGAGCCGGACCGGTCTTACCATGAAGCCGGAGACGATCGCTTCCCTGTGTAAGAACGTCCCGAACATCGTCGGCGTGAAGGAAGCCAGCGGAAATTTCTCCGCGATCGCGCAGATGATGAATCTGGCCGGAGAGTACATCGATCTCTATTCGGGCAATGATGATCAGATCGTACCGCTTCTGTCTCTGGGAGGGAAGGGTGTGATCTCTGTCCTCTCGAATGTGGCGCCGAGGCAGACGCATGAGATCTGCGCTTCCTATTTCGCCGGGGACTGCAAGAAGAGCGCAAGGATGCAGTTAGAGGCGATTCCGCTGATCAACGCGCTTTTCTGCGAGGTGAATCCGATCCCGGTGAAGGCGGCGATGAATCTGATGGGAATGGGCGTCGGCCCGATGCGTCTGCCGCTCACGGAGATGGAGCCGCAGAATAAGGAGCGGATGAAGAAAGCGCTGGTTGATTACGGCCTGATGCAGGCTTAAGGAGGGACGAAGGGTGGTAAAAATCTTATTGCACGGGTGCTGCGGCGCCATGGGGCGGACGGTTACGGGAATTGTGAAGGATACAAAGGACGCTGAGATTGTGGCAGGTATCGACCTGAACCCTTCTGCGGATTGTGGGTATCCGGTGTTTTCCTCCCTCAAGGATTGCGATGTGAAGGCTGACGTGATTATCGACTTTGCCTCGGCGAAGGCGGTGGACGGTCTGCTGGATTACTGCGTGGCAACGAAGACGCCGCTTGTGCTCTGCACGACCGGCCTGACAGAGGAGCAGGCAGCGCGCGTGTCTGAGGAGAGCGGAAAGACGGCGATCCTGCGCTCGGCCAATATGTCCCTGGGTGTGAATACGCTTCTGAAGCTGTTAAAGGATGCGGCGAAGGTTCTGGCGGGCGCCGGGTTTGACGTTGAGATTGTAGAGAAGCATCACAATCAGAAGCTGGACGCGCCGAGCGGCACGGCGCTGGCGCTGGCCGATTCGGTGAACGAAGCCATGGGAGGGGTCTACCACTATGTGTATGACCGTTCCGCTGTGCGGGCGAAGCGCGACCCGAAGGAAATCGGGATTTCATCGGTGCGCGGCGGCTCCATTGTCGGCGACCATGACGTGATCTTTGCAGGGAAGGATGAGGTCGTGACCTTCAGCCACACCGCATATTCCAAGGCGATCTTTGCCAAGGGAGCCGTGCAGGCGGCGGTTTTCCTCGCCGAGAAGGAGCCGGGGCTTTACACGATGGCGGACGTCATCGAAGCGGTATAATTGGATTTTTTTCCAGTAATCATCTGGTATGAAACTCGTTGATTCTCCGCATGCTGATACAAAGCGAATGAAAGGAGAATCAATTATGAGAAAAATGAGAGCATTATGGCTGATTTTTGCGACGCTTTTGCTGACGGCGGCGCTCACCGCCTGCAGCAACCGCGGGAATTCGGGGAACGCGACGACCCAGAGCACGACCGCGGCGCAGACAGAGACGACCGTCGGCGGTACGATGGAAAGCAGCGAGAGCGGAACCGGAACGAGCGGGAACGCGGGAAATGGAAGCGGGACGAGCGGGAGCGGAACCGACGGAAGCTTTGACAGCACGACAGGAAGCGGCGGCACGTCCGGCTCCGATACCGGCGTGGGAAGCGGCGGCCAGACGGAAAACGGCATGTCAGATATCAGAGAATCTGCCGCGATCACAGAGACTGCGACCGGCGCAGCGGAAGGCGCAGGCGGAGCGATAACAGAATAATTGACACGACGGGGCGGGATGCGACAGCATTCCGCCTTTTTGCGCCATGGTATACGAAAGAGACTGTCCGCGGCTCGCGTATTCCTGTTTGACATCTTCGGACAATCATGATACATTTAAGAAGAAAATTATGACAATATTTTTGTCATTCACGATAACTATCACATCAGGAGGTATGTCATGTCCAATCACAGCATTCCCACTCCGCATATCGGAGCTCTTCCTGGGCAGATCGCAGAGACGATCCTGCTCCCCGGCGATCCGCTTCGGGCGCAGTTCATTGCCCGGAATTTTCTGGACGGAGTCACACAGTTTAACGCGACGAGAAACATGCTCGGCTTTACCGGAACCTACCATGGAAAGCCGGTGTCGGTCATGGGGACGGGGATGGGATGTCCGTCCATCGGCATTTATTCCCATGAGCTGATTCATTTTTACGGCTGCAAAAACCTGATCCGGGTGGGAACTGCGGGCGCGATGCGTCCGGAGGTGAAGGTGCGCGATCTTGTCTTTGCGATGGGCGCCTGCACCACATCGAATTATGTCAGGCAGTTCCGTCTGCCCGGCGATTATTCCTGCATCTGCAGCTATGATCTGCTGGCAAAAGCAGTGAAGGCGGCCGAGGAAAGGGGCCTTCCCTATCACGTGGGCAATGTTCTGAGCTCCGATATGTTCTATAATCCGCAGCTTCCGCAGGTCGGCACCGGTTGGGATCAGATGGGCGTGCTCGCGGTGGAGATGGAATCGGCGGCTCTGTACAGCAACGCGGCCTACGGCGGAGCCAATGCGCTTTGCATTCTCACGGTTTCCGACTCGTCAGTTACGGGAGAGGCGACCACAGCCGAGGAACGCCAGAACACATTTACGAGCATGATGGAAGTGGCGCTGGAGCTGGCATAGGCAGAGAACAAAAGAAGGGGGTGGGGACAGGATGGCGGAGGAAATTCTGCGGGTGGAGAATCTGACGAAAATCTACCCCGGCGGCGTGCTTGCCAATTATCAGATCAATTTCAGCGTCAACAAGGGAGAAATCCACGCGCTGGTGGGCGAGAACGGCGCGGGAAAATCGACGTTGATGAAGATGCTTTTCGGCATCGAGGAGATCACCGACGGCAAGGTTTTTCTTCATGGCGAGGAGGTTCATTTCAGCTCGAGCAAGGACGCCATTGCCCATGGAATCGGGATGGTTCATCAGCACATGATGCTGGTGCCGTCGCTCACGGTGGCGGAAAACCTGGTGCTCGGGATTGAAAAGAAAAAGGGCCTGTTTCTCGACAAGAAAAAAGCGATTGAGGAGACAGAAGCGATCTCTAAAAAATATAATCTCTACGTGGAGGCAAACCGGCGGGTGCGCGATATCTCGATCGGGATGAAGCAGAAGCTGGAGATTTTAAAGACGATGTACCGCGGGGCAAAGATCATCATTCTGGATGAGCCGACGGCCGTGCTCGCGCCGCAGGAGACGGAGGAGCTGTTTGAGCAGCTTCTGAACCTGAAAAAGGAGGGCTATACCATCCTCTTTATCTCCCATAAGCTTGGAGAGGTGAAATACCTCTGCGACCGGCTGACAGTCTTAAAGGATGGCCGTTCCATCGGGACGTATGAGGTGAAGGACGTGACCGCCGAGGAGATTTCCCATCTGATGGTGGGGCGGGACGTGAAGCTGGAATATGAGAAGACGGGACAGGAAGCGGGCGAGCCGGTTCTCACGGTGGAGCACCTGAATTATACGGATAAGTTCGGGACGAAAAAGGTAGACGACCTGTGCTTTTCCCTGCGCCGGGGAGAGGTGCTGGGCATTGCCGGAATCGAGGGAAACGGGCAGAGAGAAACGGTTGAAATCCTTACGGGAAACGGCCAGGCGGAGAGCGGCGCGATTCGCTATGGCGGTCAGGATCTGACGAAGCTTAATGTCGCGCAGAACCGGCGTCTTGGCATTTCCCATGTGCCGGAGGATCGGAACGCAAACGGCTGCGCGCCGGAGATGAGCGTGCGGGACAATCTGATTGCGGCCAGCCTGGACCGTCTGTCGGACAAAGGAATTTTAAAGCCGTCGGCGATCGAGGATTACTGCCAGAGCTGTGTCCGTGATTTCAATGTCAAGACGGTCAGTCTGGAAACCAGCATTAAGAGTCTTTCCGGCGGAAACGTCCAGAAGGCGATTGTGGCCCGCGAATTTACCGCGGGAGCCGACGTGATCATCCTCGATCAGCCGACCCGCGGCGTCGATGTGGGCGCGATGGAGTTTATCCACAGGAAGATTCTCCAGATGCGGGATGAGAAGAAATCCCTGATTCTGGTGAGCGCGGATCTGACGGAGCTGCGGGCCTTAAGCGACCGCATCATCGTCTTCCATCAGGGAAAGGTGGTCGGCGTGCTGGACGATATCAGCCATGTGACGGACGAGGAGCTTGGCCTTTACATGCTGGGCTTAAAGCAGGATCCGGAAGAAAGGCTGAGGGAGGCGTAGGGATGAAGACGAAGAAAAAATTTGAATGGTACGGTGTGATTCGGGTGACGGTTTCCATCCTTATTTCCCTGCTGATCGCGGCGGCGATCATTTTCGTGGTCGCGGACGATCCGGTTACCGCCTTTTCCAAATTCCTGCTGGGACCGTTTTCCACCCGCAGAAATTTCTTTAATGTGGTGGAAACCATGATTCCGCTGGTCTTTTGCGGACTGGCGATCAATGTGATGCATAAGAGCGGCCTGTTTTCCATGGTTGCGGACAGCTCCTTTTATTTTTCCGGCGTCACGGCGGCGGCCATCGCCATCGCCTGTCCGATGCCGAATATTGTCCATCAGATTGTGATTCTGGCGGCGGCCATGCTGGTGGGCGGCGTCATCGGCGTGATCCCGGTCCTTGTAAAGAGGAAAACCGGGGCGAATGAGCTGGTGATCTCGCTGATGATGAACTACATCTTTTTTAATTTCGGCTACTGGCTGATCCGGCGCTTTTTCCTGGATGCCAGCAACGGCTCCTACTCGATCGCCTTTCAGCCGACCGCCACGCTGGGGAAGCTGATTCCGCGGACAAACACGCATTATGGCTTCCTGATTATGATTGTCGTGGTTGTGCTGATGTGGATTCTGATGGATAAGTCGGCCTTCGGGCGCGCGCTCCGGATTACCGGCGCGAATGAGAGCTTTGCCCGTTACGCGGGTATCTCGGTCGGCATGGTGGTGCTGGGCTCTCAGTTTATCGGCGGAATGCTGGCCGGTCTGGCCGGGGGTGTCGAGATGATCGGCATGTACCGGAATTTCCAGTGGATCACCTCGCAGAGTTATGTCTGGGATGGAATCCTGATCAATCTGCTGGCCGGAACGAGGCCGCTCATGATCCCGGTGTCCGCGTTTTTTATCTCCTATATCCGCATCGGCGCCCTGGTGATGTCGAGGGGCGGAGATGTGGATTCGGAAATTGTCTCTATCATTCAGGGCATTATGATTCTGCTCATTGCCTCTGAGCGTTTCCTCTATCAGATGAAGAAACGCAAGGAGGAGCGGGAAGCCCTGCAGAACCAGTCTCTGGAAACAGAGAATGCGGCCTGAAAGGAGGGGGAACGAAATGTCTTTTCTGACAAATCTTGATTTTTGGTTTACCGTTCTCCGCTGCACGACTCCGGTGCTCTTTGCCACGATGGCCGCATTGATTGCCAGCCGTTCCGGCCTTCTGAACCTGGGACTGGAGGGCGGCATGACGATCGCGGCGCTCTGCGGCGTCCTGGGCAGCGGATTTACGGGAAGCCTGTTTATCGGCCTGCTTGCCGGCCTGGCGGGCGGCGTGGGATTCACGATGCTGCTGGCGTATTTCATTCAGCATTTTAAGACAAACCCGGTGATCTCCGGCGTCGCCATGAACCTGGCGGCGAGCGGCGGCTCTGTCTTTTGCTTGTATTCGATCACCGGCGATAAGAACGCCAGCAATTCTCTGGCTTCTCTGGCCTTCCCGGCGGTCGATCTGCCGGTGATACGGAGTATCCCGGGGCTGGGAGATGTGCTTTCCGGCCATAACTGCCTGACCTACCTGGCCTTTCTGCTGACGGTGATTCTCTTTGTGGTGCTGAGGAGTACCTCCTTTGGCGTGCATGTCCGCTCGGTGGGAGAATCCGAGGAGGCGGCGCGCTCGGTGGGAATCAGCGTGGAGAAGGTGCGCTACCAGGCCATGCTGATCAGCGGGATTCTGGCTTCCTTCGGCGGGATGTATCTGTCGATGGGATATGTCAATCGTTTCACCTCAGGCATGGTGGCGGGCCGCGGCTATGTGGCGCTGGCGACGAACGCCATGGCGGCGGGGAATGCGCTGCTCGGCATGGTGAGCTCCATCCTTTACGGGTTCGGAAGCGCGCTGTCGATTTATCTGCAGAATAACAACGTCGATCCGTACCTGATCACGATCATTCCCTATGCCTTTATCATTGTCTTTTATGCGGCGTTTATTTTCTACTATAAATGCAGGAAGCGCCTGGATGAGATCGTCTGAGGCGGCGGGACTGTGAGCGCAGCGGACGGTACACGGTGGAATCTGGGGCTGCTTTTTGCCCCTGATATCATAGGGATCAGATATTTTGATCCCAACATTATCATTTAAGGAGGAAAAGAATCATTATGAGAAAATCATGGAAGATCGCGTCGGCTCTTCTGCTGACGGCACTGATGGGAGCGGCGCTTACCGGCTGCGGCGGCAGCTCGGAGTCGAGCCAGACTGAGGCGGCGGCAACCGAGGCGGCAGCGGACGCGGGAGCGTCGGCAGAGACAGAAGCGGCGGCAGCGGCGGCGGATGGAGAGAAGATCAAGCTCACGCTCTGCATCGGACGGAAAAACGACCTTTCCTTCCAGCAGTCGGCTTACGAGGGCACGGTAAGGATCGAGCAGGAGCTGGGCGATAAGTATGACGTCACCGTCGTTGAGATGGGCGATGACACCACGAAGTGGGAAGCGGCTTTTTATGATGCGGCGGACAGCGGCGCAGACATTATCGTCGGCACGGGCTTCCAGAACAAGGGAAACTTTGAGACGATTCCGTTGGATTATCCGGATACCAAATTCATCCTGTTTGATCAGGATGTGGATTACAGCATCGGCGGGCTGGACAATGTGCTGACGGTTCTCTTCCAGTCCAACCAGTCCGGTTACCTGGCAGGCGCGGTCGCGGCCTATTATACCGTGAGCGAGAATGCGGCCAATGAGGATCGGACCATCGGATTCGTGGGCGGCACGGAGAGCACGACCATCCATGAATTCCTGGTCGGCTATGCCGAGGGCGCGAAGTATGTCGATCCGGATATCAAGATTCTCACCGCCTATGTCGGCGATTTCATGGATACCGCAAAGGCCAAGGATCTGGCCAACGCGCAGATTTCCGAGGGCGCGGATATTGTCTTCCAGGTGGCCGGCGGAGCCGGAAACGGTGTGATTGAGGCGGCGGCAGAGAAGGACGGCGTGATGGCCATCGGCGTGGACAGCGATCAGTATGAGGCGCTG
>JAJQCO010000246.1 GCA_021202655.1 Clostridiales bacterium
GTCGCAATCTCACCGGCCGCAATCAGAGACCGTTTGGTCAACGTCGGTCCGACTTGCTCATAAACCAGCACGGAGAACAACACCACGTTGCGGACGACCGCGCCATCTGACAGATTGGCCGCCGTCGTCGCCATGCCAAGCGCCACGCCGGAAATGATGAAAAACAGGACATTGATCGGCGCCGTCCACTGATCGACATGCCCCATCAGTTCCTCCGATGTCTCACAGATGTTGCAGAAGACCGTGCCAGTCATCATACACACCAGAAGCAGCGAGAAACCGATGTGAACTTCGCCAATATCGAACTCCATCATCGACGCCCCGACCATCAGAAGCACAAATGCAACGGAAATGGCGATCCTTTTTTCTCTGGAATGAAAATATTTCTCAATCCAGTTCATAAACAGACCGGCCACTGTCCCAAGGAGCAGCGACAGGACAATCTCCAGCAGCGGCTCCACAACCACGCTGATCACACTGACACTCCCCTGCTCCAACGCGTTTGCAACTCCATAAGAGGCGGCAAACAGCACCAGGCCGACCGCATCGTCGATCGCGACCACCATCAGAAGCAGATGCGTCAGAAGACCATGCGCCTTATACTGTCTCACTACCATCAGCGTCGCCGCCGGCGCAGTCGCGGCAGCAATCGCTCCCAGTGTGATGGCAGACGGCAGGGAAATGATATCCGGTCGGAAAACATGAAGGACACACAATGCGGCGTCAACGATCACTGTCGTAATCACCGCCTGAAAGATACCGACCGTAACCGCCTGTCGTCCCATACTCTTTAGCTGCATCACGCGGAATTCATTTCCGATCGTGAACGCAATAAAGCCCAGTGCAACCTGAGACAGGATATTGTAACCTTCAACGGCATCCATGCTTGCAAAACCAAGATACGGAATATGTGCTGCTCCCAACATATAAGGCCCCAGGAAAAGGCCAGTCACCAGGTAAGCTGTGACTGCGGGAAGATGCAAAACCTTCGCCACGCGGGACATTAAAACAAATTTTTCATCCAATACAAACAGATTATATTCAAAAAACGAATGACGTGCATTTCGGTATCAGTTTTTCCGAAACGACAAGTGAAGATTTCATAAAACACGGACATTTTTATCATGCCGATAAATAATCATATGCAAACTGTGCGTATAGTGCAGCCCCTCTTGTTAATACGCTTTCATCTGTGGAACATGTTCCGGGAGACTGCGTAAGCTTTTTCAAGCTTCACTGATTTTACAGAATCTTGCCAGTTCCATATGCCGTTCGATTGTGAACATAGTTCTTCAGATGTTTTTTCGTTGAATTTATGAAATTGATGTTGATTACCTGTGATGGAATGAGTAAACTATAAGCAGGATTTTACAAACAGGAAGGGATTGTATGAACCATATTAAAGATATTGAAAAGATGCGGTTTACAACAGAATTGCAGACGTTTGACAGGAAAAGCGCCAGAATAGATGCGAAGACACTGGCAATTCCGATTGTCGCGTTTGCGAATGCTGATGGTGGTGATATTGCTATTGGTATTGAGGATAAGGGTGATATAACTGGAATTGATGGGTATGAAGCAAACGTGAATGAACTCTTGCGCGCTCCATTTGATTATTGTGTTCCGTCAGTGAATGTTGATACAGAAATTTTGGATTGCACTGATGCGGAAGGAAAGCCAAATCACCTCCTGATCATGCGTGTATTTCAGAGCAATCAGCTTCACGCGAACCAGGCAGATGAGGTATACTACCGTGTCGGGGATAAATCCAAAAAAATGACTTTTGAACAACGCACCAGATTGATGTATGCCAAAGGCGGACGCTTTTTTGAGGACACACCAGTGAGAAATGCTACGATTGATGATATTGATCTGGAGTTTGTCCAGGAATACATTGAAAAAATAGGTTATGGAAAAAGTTCGCTGGAGTATCTTCGCAGCAATAAAGATTTTATTGTTCAGAATAGTGATAAAGAGGAAATCAGTGCAGCCGCCATTTTGCTGTTTGGAAAAAATCCGCAGCGTTTTTTCCCCAGAGCAAGGATGCGTTTTATCCGTTATGATGGCACTGAGGCCAAGGTCGGTACGGAAATGAATGTTATAAAGGATGTTATTTTCGATGGAAAGATCCTGGATATTGCGAGAAAATCGACAGAATTTGTAAAAACGCAGATACGGGAGCATTCTTTTCTTGGAAAAGAGGGGAGGTTTGTGACAATCCCGGAGTATCCAGAATTCTGTTGGACCGAATTAATTATTAACAGCCTTGGGCATCGCGATTACAGCATTATGGGTACTGACATCCAGATTAAAATGTTCGATGACCATTTTACGGTCGAAAGTCCGGGAATGCTTCCTGGGCTTGTGCGAACGACAAATATCCGGGAAATTCATTTTTCCAGGAACCCGAAGATATTCGAGTTTTTACACGAATATGAGTATGTAAAGGAATTTGGTGAAGGCGTAGACAGAATGTTTCGGGAAATGGAGGAAGCTGCTCTCCCGGCGCCCGAGTACAGAACTGTAGAATTTATGGTTTTCGCTACGCTGAGGAATCACAAGTGGGTAGAGAATCAACAGAACCTGAGGGATAAAACTCAAGTCACCCCCCAAGTCGCCCCC
>JAJQCO010000241.1 GCA_021202655.1 Clostridiales bacterium
CTCCCTTCTTTTGTTTTCCCCTTCTGTTATATCAATTATTTGCCCAGAGATCAAGCGCTGTCTGACACAGTTTGCCATAGCCTGCAAAGGGGCTTGTGGCGGCCTGCCGTGAGCTTCCCGGGGTTGACTTTCCCTTCGGAACTATTTATACTTTACCCATAAGAAAAATACAGCCCATAGGGCAGCGGAGCCGGATCTGGGCGCGTCCGTTGCCGCGGTTCTGTATCAGAAAAATGGAGGAAGAGAGATGAAGCTTGGCGTTGTGGGGAATGGCCTGATCGTGGGCTGGCTGTTTCGTGATATCAAGGAGATTCCGGAGATCAGGGCGACCGCCCTGTGCGTCAGGGAGAAGAGCCGGGAGAAGGGACGTGAGCTGGCCGAGGCCAACGGCGTATCGGAGCTCTATACCGATTATGAGGAATTCCTGGCAAAGGGTGATTTTGATACGGTCTATATCGGAATTGCCAATACGATGCATTATTCTTATGCGAAGCAGGCGCTTCTGGCCGGAAAGCACGTGATCTGCGAAAAACCGTTTACGATGACGGCGGCGGAGGCGAGAGATCTGGCGGAGCTTGCACGGGAGAGGAAGCTTTTCCTCTGGGAAGCGTTTAAGATCCCCTATGGGCCGTTATACTCCGCGGTGAAGGAACATCTGCCGGAGATCGGCGAGGTCCGGATGGTGCAGTGCAATTACAGTCAGTTTTCCAGCCGGTATGAGCGTTATCAGGCAGGCATCATCACCCCGGCCTTTGATCCGGAGTGCGGGGGCGGGAGCCTGTATGATTTGAATCTCTATAATCTGCATTTTGTGATCGGATTGTTCGGAAAGCCGGACCAGGTGCAGTATTTTGCCAACAAGGGTTACAATGGGATTGATACCTCCGGGGCGTTGATTCTTCGATTTGGGCCGGTGCTCGGAGTTTGTACGGCGGCAAAGGATTCGGGAAGTCCCTGTTATGGTTTCGTGCAGGGGACGAAGGGGCATATTCGCATTCAGGGGCCGGTCAGCGCCGGCACATGTGCGGAGCTGGTGTACAACGATAAGAGAACCGTCCGGCTGGCGGAGGACAGTGCAGACGGCTCTCTGACTGACGAGCTGCGGATCTTTGAGCAGAAGCAGAGAGAGGGCGATATCCAGTTCTGTTATCAGATGCTGGAGCACAGCCTGCTTGTGGAGGATGTGCTGGAGACGGCGGCACTGCAGCGATAAGGAAAGGAGAGCGGCAGACCAATGAAGATATTTCTGACGAGCAGCCCGACCGGGCCGTTGGACGGAAGCCGTCCGGTTGACGGTCTGGATCCGATGAACCGGCTGATTGAGAATCTGCGGGCGGACTGGAGAGAGAAATCCCGCTGTCTGGTGATTGCCGCATCGCCGGATCTGGGTGAGAGAAACGACGAGATGGCGGAATTTTTTGCCCAGGCGCTGAGGCAGGCCGGGCTTGATGTCGCCGGAGTCGATGTCTGGGACTCGCGGACAGAGGATGTATCCCGGCAAAGTCTGCACACCTATGATGTGATCATTCTGGGCGGCGGCCATGTGCCGACGCAGAATGCCTTTTTTGAGCGTATCTGCCTGAGGGAGACCATCCGCGATTTTACCGGGATTGTCATCGGGGTCAGCGCAGGGAGCATGAACAGTGCCGATACGGTATATGCGCAGCCGGAGCTTCCCGGGGAGGCGGCGGATCCGGAATACCATCGTTTTCTGACCGGGCTGGGGCTGACGAAGACGATGATCCTTCCGCACTACCAGATGGTAAAGGACTATGTCCTGGACGGGATGAGACTGTTTGAAGAGATCACCTTTGGAGACAGCCACGGACGGCGCTTCCTCGTGCTGCCGGACGGCAGCTATCTGCGGATCATAAACGGGCAGGAGACTGTCTGGGGAGAGGCGTATGAGATTGCCGACGGACAGATCCGGCAGATTTGCCGGACGGATGAAACCCTGAGGTATGTGTAATCGAAACGAAGCCGCCGCATGGATGACAAAACCATCCGTGCGGCGGCTTCTTTTCTCTTTTTCAGAAGATTGCCTTTACATGCTTCGTTTATGCTATGATGCGATGATTTCCCTGAGCGGACAGATGGCGATCCCTTCCTGCCCCAGTTTTTCACGGATTTTTTCTACGAAGGCCAGCGCCTTTGCGCCGTCGCCGTGTACGCAGACGGAATCGGCCTGGATCGGAATGTCTGTTCCGGTGATGGCGGTTACCTTCTGCTCCTTGATCATGCGGACAACGCGGGTGATCGCCTCGTTTTCATCGGTGATCATCGCGCCCTCTTTGCGGCGGTTGACCAGACTTCCGTCCTCCTCATAGGCGCGGTCCGCAAAGACCTCCATCGCGGCTCGGAGCCCCAGATCCTGCGCGGCATGGATCAGCTCGCCGCCATATAAGCCCATGACGATCAGATCAGGGTTAAACGCGCGGATCGCCTCACAGATCCCCTTCGCGAGCGCATAATCCTTTGCCGCCATATTGTAGAGTGCGCCGTGCGGCTTGACATGCTGCATGGTCAGGCCGTAGCTGCGGCAGAATGCGTCAAGCGCGCCA
>JAJQCO010000030.1:0-16745 GCA_021202655.1 Clostridiales bacterium
GTGTGGTATTCTGTAACAGTTGTGACGAAAAGAGATGTTCCTCTGATGCCAAAGGGTGCATGTAAGAACGTCAAATGAGAGGAAGGAGATTCACACAAAATGAACGAGTTGATTCAGAGCATTGAGGCGGAGCAGCTGAAGGAGTCTGTCCCGCAGTTCCGTGTAGGCGATACCGTAAGGGTCCATAACAAGATCAAAGAGGGAAACCGCGAGAGAATCCAGATTTTCGAGGGCACCGTGATTAAGAGACAGAACGGCGGTATCCGCGAGACATTTACCGTCCGCAAGAATTCCAACGGAATCGGCGTAGAAAAGACCTGGCCCCTGCATTCTCCGTTTGTCGACAAGATCGAGGTCGTCCGGAGAGGTAAGGTAAGAAGGGCGAAGTTAAACTACTTAAGAGACAGAGTCGGAAAGGCCGCGAAGGTCAAAGAGCTGGTAAGATAACAGGGAACACACACGAGGGGACAAGCACGGATTGTCCCCTCTCTTTTTCCATAGCATACGGGAGAAAAGCGTGGATTTTTACGAAAACGAAGAGAGTAATCTCATCCGGCGGGTGAGCGGATGGGTTGTCGATATTGCGGTGGCACTGGCCTTTGCCTGGTTTTTCCTGACGTTTTTCGGAACGCAGATTGTGGTAAACGGACAGTCGATGCAGCCGCTTCTGAATTCGGGAGACGTCGTTTTAATGAACCGGTTTGTCTATGATTTCGGAACCCCGGATCGCATGGATGTGATTGTGTTTCAGAGGGAAGACGGAAAGACGAACATTAAGCGGGTGATTGGTCTTCCGGGGGATGTTGTGCGGATTGCAGACGGGACGGTTTATGTGAATGAGGAGCCCCTCGCGGAGGCCGGGACGGTATCGCTTGCGGGGCTTGCGGAGCGACCGGTGGAGCTTGGAGCGGGAGAGTATTTTCTCCTGGGAGACAACCGGGAGAGCAGCGAGGACAGCCGATTTGCGAATGTGGGCAATGTGACGAAGAACCAGATTATCGGCAAGGTGTGGCTGAGAATTTCCCCGCTTATTGATTTCGGGCTGATCCGGTCATAGGAAAATCAGGAGGTGTCAGGCGATGAATATACAGTGGTATCCGGGACATATGACGAAGGCGAAACGGGCCATGAAGGAAGATTTAAAGCTGATTGACCTGATCATCGAGCTGGTTGACGCGCGCGCGCCGCTGGCAAGCCGCAACCCGGATATCGACGAGCTGGGGAAAGGCAAAGCCCGGGTGATCGTGCTGAACAAATCTGATCTGGCAGATGAGCGCTATAACGACGCCTGGGCGTCCTGGTTTACGGCGCAGGGCTATCATGTGATCCGGGCAAATTCCCGCACGGGAGCCGGAGTCAGGCAGGTGATGTCTGCCGTGCAGGAGGCATGCCGGGAGAAAATTGAGCGGGACCGGAAGCGGGGGATTAAAAACCGTCCGATCCGCGCCATGGTAGCCGGCATTCCGAACGTGGGCAAATCAACCTTTATCAATTCCTTTGTGGGGAAGGCAAGCGCCAAAACCGGAAACAAGCCGGGTGTGACGAGGGGAAATCAGTGGATTCGCATGAACGCCTCTCTGGAGCTTCTGGATACGCCGGGGATCCTGTGGCCGAAGTTTGAAGATCCGCAGGCCGGACTTTTTCTGGCCATGATCGGATCGATTCACGATGAAATCTTAAATCGCAGTGAGCTGGCGGTGGAGCTGCTGGCTCTTCTGATCCGTTCCTATCCGGCGGCCTTAAGAGAGCGCTATCAGATGGAAGAGCAACAGGACCTGTCCTGGGTCGCTTCTTCTGTATGCGATAACAAATCTGCTGCGACGGCGCTGCTTTCACATATCGCGCGCATCCGTGGCTGCCTGATGAAGGGAGGCGAGCCGGACGATATGCGGGCGGCTCTGCTTGTGATTGACGATTTTCGCAGCGGGCGCCTGGGGCGGATTACGCTGGAGTGTCCCGCCGGATTCGCAGACGGCAGGAGAGAAGGATCATGAAAAGGATGAGTGAGGAGAAGCTTCAGGCGGAGAGAGCACGTCTGGAGAGAATGAGAGAATATGAGAATGCATATGCCGCCTGTACGGCGATCTGCGGGATCGACGAGGCAGGGCGCGGGCCGTTGGCCGGCCCGGTGGCTGCCGGCGCGGTGATTCTTCCGAGAGATTGTGAAATTCTCTTTCTGAATGATTCCAAGAAGCTTTCCGAAAAACGGCGGGAGGCACTGTTTACCGAAATCCAGGAAAAAGCAGTTGCCTGGAGCGTGGGGATGGTCGGGCCGGATGTGGTCGATGAGATTAATATTCTGCAGGCAACCTATGAGGCCATGCGCCGGGCGATAGAGGGGCTTTCGGTCCGCCCGGATCTTCTGCTCAATGACGCGGTTACGATTCCCGGAATGGATATCCGGCAGGTACCGATCATCGGGGGAGACGGCAAGAGCGTGTCGATTGCGGCTGCGAGTATTCTCGCGAAGGTAACCAGGGATCACATGATGCGGGAATACGACGGTCTGTATCCGGAATATGGCTTTGCAAGACATAAGGGCTATGGGACGGCGGCGCATATCGCGGCCATCCGTGAATACGGCCCATGTCCGATTCACAGGAGGACATTTATCACAAAATTTGTAGCGTCTGGAGAGGAGTAGGCGGCCTATGGCGCAGCGCAACAGGCGGGCAGTCGGCTCTCTGTATGAGTCGGAGGCCGTCCGTTATCTGGAGCAAAACGGTTACACGATTCTCGCGCGCAATTATCGGAATCCGTGCGGGGAGATTGATGTCATTGCCAGGGATCGCGACGGGATGCTTGTGATTATTGAGGTGAAGTATCGCAGAGACGACGGTTATGGCGATCCGCTTTATGCGGTGGACATGCGCAAACAGCATAGAATCAGCCGCACCGTTCTCTGGTATTATATGGAAAAGGGGCTGCCGGAGGATACGCCCTGCCGTTTCGATGTCATTGCCATACATAAGGACGGCAGAATCTGCCATGTCCCGAATGCCTTTGATTTTTACGGATGAGGATGAGTTTCATGAGGAGACGGAAGTCGGGAGGATCTGTTTATGGAGTGGGTCAGAAAGCCGGGGAAGAGGGAGCTGGAAATCCGGGAACGGGACGGCGTCTGTTTTCTGACGTTTCCAGCGCTTACGCAGACAGGACTTGTGAAGCATGCGTTTTCTACCCGCGTCGGCGGCGTGAGCCGCGGCGTATACGCGACGATGAATTTCGGATTCACCCGCGGAGACGATCCGGGCCATGTGATTGAGAATTATCACCGGATGGCGCATCTTCTGGGGGTGGAAATGAACCGCATGGTGCTGTCGCACCAGACTCACACGGTCAACGTGCGTCGGGTGACGGAGGAGGATGCCGGCAAGGGGATCGTAAAACCGCGCGATTATACCGACGTGGACGGACTGATCACCAATGTGCCGGGGTTGACGCTGGTTACCTTTTTTGCTGACTGTATCCCGCTTTATTTTGTAGATCCGGTCCATCGGGCGATCGGTCTGTCCCATTCCGGATGGCGTGGGACGGTGAAGCGGATGGGACGTGTGACGCTTGATCGGATGAGAGAGGAATACGGCACGGATCCCGCCGACGTCATCGCCTGCATCGGACCCGGTATCTGCCAGGACTGCTATGAGGTCGGCGAGGAGGTCGCGGAACAGTTTGCCCGGGCCTTTGACGCCCGATACAGGGAGCAGCTGCTTTGGGCGAAGGGAAACAGAAAATATCAGCTGGATCTCTGGCAGGCGAATGTGGTGGTGTTGAGAGAGGCCGGTGTGAGGCCGGAGCATATCCATGTGACGGATATCTGCACACACTGCAATCCCGGTCTGCTTTTTTCTCATCGCGCGATGGGAGACGCCAGAGGAAATCTGGCCGCGTTTTTGTCCCTGAAAGGTTAAGTGAGATAAGTAACTACAGGATCTGCCACCGGCAGCTCCTTCCGTATGAAATGGCAAGAAAAACCGGGAAGACGAGGGATCGCTTCCCGGCATTTCATTTGTTAAGGTTAAGAGATGGTCTGAAAATATTCATAGCCGTCCGCCATATACTGGGCGACCAGCTTCTGGATCTTCCAGGTCGGCTCCAGGGTGGAGGAGATGGCGACGTTGTGATTTAAGGCGTTGATGATGGCGGCAATGTATTTGCTCATGTCGGCTTCCAGATACCATTCGCGGTCAAGCAGCGCCTGCGGGCGGTAATTCAGGTTTGTGGTAATCACATAATCAATATAACCCCGGTGATAGAAGTCGTCAAATTTTTCCAGGCCGTTGGTGAACAGGCCAAACGTGCAGCAGATGGCTACCTTCTCGGCCTTTCGCTCCTTCAGCGCGCGCGCCGTATCCAGCATGCTCTCTCCGGAGGAAATCATATCGTCGATGATCAGCACGGTTTTGCCCTCCACAGAGGAGCCGAGAAATTCATGGGCGACGATCGGATTGCGTCCGTTGATGACCTTTGAGTAATCGCGCCGCTTGTAAAACATTCCCATGTCTACGCCCAGATTGTTTGCCAGGTAGACGGCGCGGGGCATGGCGCCCTCGTCCGGGCTGACGACCATCAGATGGTTTTTATCTATTTTCAGGTTCTTATCGTGAGCGAACAGAGCCTTCACAAACTGGTAGGTCGGCATGAAATTGTCAAAACCGCTCAACGGGATGGCGTTCTGGACGCGGGGATCATGGGCGTCAAAGGTAATGATGTTCTTCACTCCCATGGCGATCAGCTCCTGAAGCCCCATCGCGCAGTCGAGAGATTCCCGGTTCGTGCGCTTGTGCTGGCGGCTCTCATAGAGGAAGGGCATGATGACGCTCACGCGGTGGGCGGTCGCGACGCTGGCGCCGATAATCCGTTTCAGATCCTGGAAATGATCGTCGGGCGACATGTGGTTGGAATACCCGCATACGCTGTAGGACAGGCTGTAATTGGTGACGTCGACCATCGCGTAGAGATCGGAGCCGCGGACCGATTCCATCAGCACGCCTTTGGCCTCGCCGGTGCCAAAGCGGGAGCATCTGCACTTTAACAGATAAGAATCGACGTCGTATCCGCGATAGTTCAGATCCTGCTTGCGGCGGATCAGCTCCCTGGCGTCATTCTGACGAAACTGTACGATATGATCATTGACCTTTGTGGCAAGGTCCTTACAGCTTTCCAGTGCGGCGATCTTGAGCGGCGCAACGGGCAGGACGTCGTTGAACACAAAATTGTTTGCCATAATAGCGCTCCTTCACGGTAATATGTCTGTCAGTAAAAGATATCTGTCAGTAAAAAGAAAGTAAACTTATTCGCTTTCATTTATACCATCCGGCTGTGCCGGGAGTCAATAGTTCTGTTTTATTTTGTAAAAAAATACATATGGCTGCGACTGCCTGTCGGTTTACAAAACAGGGGAATCCTGTTATGATCAGGACAGGATGCGGGAGGATGAAATCATGAAACAAAAGGGACATCGGATCCGGTCGGTGGATCCCGGCTCCATCGCCGAAGAGCTGGAGCTGGAGGCGGGAGACCGTCTGCTCACCATCAACGGACATGAGATAGAGGATATCTTTGACTACGAATACTACGTCGGCAGTGAAAGCATGGTCATGCTGGTGGAAAAGGCGGACGGAGATCTGTGGGAGCTGGAGATTGAGAATGATTATCAGGATATCGGTCTGAATTTTGAGAACGGACTGATGAGCGATTATCGTTCCTGCAGCAATCAGTGTATTTTCTGCTTTATCGATCAGATGCCGCCGGGGATGCGCGAAACGCTTTATTTTAAGGATGACGACTCCCGGCTTTCGTATCTGCAGGGAAATTATGTGACGCTCACCAACATGAAGGAGCATGATATTCAGCGCATCATTGATTTCAAGCTGGCGCCGATCAATATTTCCGTTCACACGACGAACCCGGAGCTCCGCTGTACGATGCTTCACAACCGCTTCGCGGGCAGATCGTTAAAGATGATCGACCGGCTTTACGAGGCCGGAATTCCCATGAACGGGCAGATCGTGCTGTGCAGGGGGATCAATGACGGCGCGGAGCTTGACCGGACCATCCGGGATCTTGTCCGTTACATTCCCTGTATGCAAAGCGTATCTGTTGTGCCGGTGGGTCTCACAAAGTATCGGGACGGGCTCTATCCGCTGGAGGCGTTTGACCGCGACTCGGCCAAAGCCGCGATCCGGCTCATTGAGGAGTGGCAGGGAAGGCTTTACGCGCGGTACGGAATTCATTTTATCCATGCGAGCGACGAGTTTTATATTCTTGCGGAGCAGGAGATGCCGGAGGAGGAGCGCTACGACGGATACCCGCAGCTGGAAAACGGGGTCGGCATGCTGCGGCTTCTGGATACGGAGGTCACGGAAGCGCTTCATGCGATAGATGACGGGTCTGAAATGGTCAAAGGCGTGGAAGCGGAGGAGGAAGAGCTTTCTCTGGCGAACGGTCTGCTTGCCTATCCACATATGAAGAAACATATTGAGAAGATCCGGGAACGATATCCGCAGAAAACGGTTCATCTCTATGCGATCCGCAATGATTTCTTCGGGACGGCGATCACCGTGGCGGGGCTGGTCACGGGACAGGATATCAAAAAGCAGCTTGCGGGGCAGAAGCTTGGTTCCCGTCTGCTCCTTCCGGCCTGTATGTTCCGGAATGGAGAGGAGGTTTTCCTGGACGACGTGTCGCGACAGGAAATCGAAATCGCTTTACAAGTCCCGGTGAATATTGTAAAATCAAGCGGACAGGATCTTGTGAATGCGATCCTCTCCGCGGATGTGGCGGATGTCGTCGTCCATGGCGAATATGAGCTGAGAGATGAATATTGAGAGATTGTTATATGTCACACCCATGCTGCGTGGCATGGGCAGGTACACAGCGAAGCTAACGAGAAATACGGTCTGCGGCTGGCGGCCGGGGGAAGGTAAGGAGAACATCAGAATATGAGCAAACCAATCGTAGCGATTGTCGGACGCCCGAATGTGGGAAAGTCTACCCTGTTTAACGCGCTGGCAGGTCAGCCGATTTCCATTGTGAAGGATACGCCGGGAGTGACCAGGGACCGCATTTATGCGGACTGCACCTGGCTGAATATGAATTTTACCCTTGTGGATACGGGTGGTATTGAACCGGACAGCAGGGATATGATCCTCACGCAGATGCGCGAGCAGGCGCAGATCGCCATTGACACGGCACAGGTGATTCTTTTTCTTGTCGATGTGCATCAGGGGCTGGTCGACGCCGACTCGAAGGTGGCGGACATGCTGAGAAAGTCCGGAAAGCCGGTTGTTCTGGCGGTAAATAAGGTGGACAACTTCCAGAAATACGGCAACGACATATATGAATTCTATAATCTGGGAATCGGCGATCCCATTCCGGTATCGGCGGCCTCCAAGCTGGGAATCGGCGATCTTCTGGATGCGGTGATGAAGCATTTTACTCTGGATCAGATGGAGGACGAGGAGGATATGCGTCCTCGCGTGGCGATCGTCGGCAAGCCTAACGTGGGTAAATCCTCGATTATCAACCGGATTCTCGGATATGAGAGAGTGATTGTCTCCGATATCGCGGGCACGACGCGGGATGCGGTGGACACACAGGTAACGTATAACGGCACAGAGTATGTGTTTATCGATACGGCCGGGCTGCGCCGCAAAAGCAAGGTTCGGGAGGACCTGGAGCGCTACAGCATCATCCGGACGGTTTCCGCCGTGGAACGGGCGGACGTGGTGATTCTCGTCATCGACGCGGTGGAGGGCGTGACCGAACAGGACGCCAAGATTGCCGGAATCGCCCACGATCGCGGCAAGGGCATCATTGTGGCGGTAAATAAATGGGACGCGGTGGTGAAGAATGACAAGACCATTTATGAATATACGGATAAGATCCGCGAAACCCTGTCCTTTATGTCCTACGCAGAGCTTGTGTTTATCTCGGCAGTGACCGGCCAGAGGATCGGCAGAATGTTCGAGCTGATCGACATGGTGCGGGAAAATCAGAATATGAGAGTCGCGACGGGCGTGCTTAATGAGATCATGACCCAGGCGGTCGCCATGCAGCAGCCTCCCTCCGACAAGGGCAAGCGGCTGAAGCTTTTCTACATGACTCAGGTGGCCGTAAAGCCTCCGACCTTTGTGGTTTTTGTCAACGATAAGAAGCTGATGCATTTTTCCTATGTCAGATATCTGGAAAATCAGATTCGGAATACATTTGGGTTCAAGGGAACGGCACTGAAGTTTCTCGTCCGTGAGCGTTCCGGAAAGGAGCAGTAAGATGGAACGGATCCTCTGCCTTGGATACGGATACCTCTTTGGCCTGCTGCAGAGCGGATATCTTTACAGCAAATCGAAGGGAATGGACATCCGCAATTACGGAAGCGGAAATTCCGGCAGCACAAATGTGCTGCGCGTGATGGGAAAGCAGGCGGCGGCGATCGTGTTTATCGGCGATGCGGGGAAGATGATTCTTGCCTGCCTTCTGACGAGATATCTGTTCCGGAATCAGCCGGAGTATGTATATCTCTATCTTCTGTATACCGCCTTTGGCGTGATCCTGGGACATAATTTCCCGTTTTATATGGGATTCAAGGGCGGAAAGGGAATCGCCGCCACGGCCGGTCTCTTTGCGTCGACGGACTGGCGGCTGGCAGTGGTCTGTCTGGTCATTTTTGTCGTGACCGTCGCGGCCACACGCTATGTCTCTCTGGGATCTATTCTGATTGTGATTGTATTTTTTGTCTGGATGGTTTATTTTGGAAGAATCGGAGATTACGGCCTGGCGGCTTCGGCTCAGACAGAATTTGATGTGGTGGCCTTTTTGATCACGGCGATGGCTGTCTGGCGGCATCGGGCGAATATCGGGCGGCTCCTTTCTGGTACGGAGAACCGGGTCGGAGCGAAAAAAACAGCGTAGAACGCAGAATGGAGGATTATCATGGCATCAGTCAGTATCATTGGATCGGGAAGCTGGGGCGTCGCGCTATCTGCCCTGCTGCACAATAATGGACATCAGGTCACGGTCTGGTCTGCCTTTGAAGCGGAATCCGAAGCGCTGAAAACGACCAGGCAGCTAAAGAGCCTGCCAGGCCTTATTCTGCCGGAGGATATGACATTCACGACGGATCTGGAAGCGGCCATGACGGGAAAGGATCTGCTGGTCACCGCCTCGCCTTCGATCTATGTCCGGAGCACGGCCAAGAAGATGAGTCCCTTCTGCCGGGACGGACAGGTCATAGTCAATGTGGCGAAGGGGATTGAAGAGGATACTCTGATGACGCTCTCCGATATTCTGCGCGAAGAGCTTCCGCAGGCAAATGTGGCGGTTTTATCTGGACCCAGCCACGCGGAGGAGGTTTGCCGCGGCCTGCCGACGACCTGTTTGGCCGGCGCGGAGGACCGGGAGACGGGGGAATTTGTCCAGAACTGTTTCATGAGTCCGGTGTTTCGCGTCTATACCAGTCCGGACATCCTCGGAATTGAGCTGGGCGGCGCCCTGAAAAATGTCATCGCTCTGGCTGCCGGCATCGCAGACGGCCTCGGCTACGGCGACAATACCAAGGCTGCCCTGATCACGCGGGGAATATACGAGATTACGAAGCTTGGCCTGGCTATGGGGGGACGAGTGGAGACCTTTGGTGGTCTCTCCGGGATCGGCGACCTGATTGTGACCTGCGCCAGCATGCACAGCCGCAACCGCCGCGCAGGCATCCTCATCGGGAAGGGATATACGATGGAAGAGGCTATGACAGAAGTGCAGATGGTCGTCGAGGGCGTCTATTCCGCGAAGGCCGGTCTTGCGCTGGGAAGAAAATACCACATTGACCTGCCGATCATCGAGGAGGTAAACCAGGTTCTGTTTGACGGAAAACCGGCAAAGGATGCGGTGGCGGATCTGATGCTCCGCAACCGGACGGATGAAAACGCCGGTCTGGAATGGAATTCATGAACTCATGAAGCCGACAAAAACGCTTGACATTGTTCATTTGTGCAACTATAATAGTGACAGCTTTAAGGACGAGGCATACTTTCATGAGGTATGCCCGTTTCTTGGTTTAGTGTCCGTGTGAAGCATGGCTCCAGAAGTCGGGACTTCGCGCAGGGACAGTATATTCAGAGGAGGATATCATTATGAAAAAGAGATTATTAAGCCTGAGCCTGGCGGCTCTCATGGCAGCATCCATGACCGCCTGTGGCGGAAGCAGCAGCAGCTCTTCCGAGACGACTGCAGCGGCAGCAGAGGCGGCGACAGAAGCAGCCGGCGACGATTCCGCAGAAGCGGCGGAGGAACCGGCAGCAGAGGGCGGAGCTTTCAAGATCGGCGTGATCGGACCGCTGACCGGCGCGGCGGCAGCATATGGCGTTGGCGTTGCAAACGGCGCTGACCTTGCCGTGAAGGAGATCAATGCGGCAGGCGGCATCAACGGTTATCAGGTGGAGCTTAACTCCCAGGATGACGAGCATGACCCGGAGAAATCCGTGAACGCTTACAATACGTTAAAGGACTGGGGCGCGCAGATGATTGTCGGCTCCGTTACATCCAAGCCCTGCATCGCCGTGGTTGCGGAGACCTCCGCAGATAATATGTTCCAGATCACTCCGTCCGGCTCTGCCGTCGAGTGTATTTCCGGCGACAACGCGTTCCGCGTTTGCTTCTCCGATCCGTCCCAGGGTAAGGCTTCCGCTCAGTACATCGGCGAGAACGGCCTGGCGACGAAGGTTGGCATTATCTATGACAGCTCCACGGAGTATTCCTCCGGTATCCGCGAGGCTTTTGTGACCGAGGCGGCCAATCAGGGTCTTGAGATCGTTGCGGACGAAGCCTTCACTGCCGACAGCGCGACTGATTTTTCCGTACAGCTGGACAAGATGAACGAGGCCGGCGCAGAGCTGGTATTCCTGCCGATCTATTATCAGGAGGCTTCGATTATTCTGAAGCAGGCTTCTGACAAGGAATTCGCTCCGATCTTCTTCGGCGTGGACGGCATGGACGGTATCCTGACGGTTGACAACTTTGACACCTCTCTGGCCGAGGGCGTGATGCTGCTGACTCCGTTCTCTACGACAGAGGAAGGAAGCCTTCAGTTTACCGAGGATTATGTCGCGGCCTATGGCGAGGAGCCGAACCAGTTTGCCGCGGATTCGTATGATGCGATCTATGCGATCAAGGCTGCCGCAGAGCAGGCCGGTGTCACTCCGGATATGAGCTACTCCGATATCTGTGACGCGTTGAAGGTTGCCATGACGGAGATTTCCATTGACGGCCTGACCGGTGATAATATGACATGGGATGCTTCCGGCGAGACCGGGAAGGCTCCGAAGGCGGTTAAGATCGTGGATGGCGTTTACGAGATGCAGTAAGATCGGATTTCTTCGATTTTCGTATTCCTTAACATGAGATCCAACGGGGGGAGTCGTTTACGGGCGACTCCCTGTTGCATATGTGGGCATCGCAAAAAAACCAAAGAGGGGTATGTTATGAGTTTCTTGTCTTATCTGATTAACGGCATCAGCCTGGGAAGCGTTTACGCCATCATCGCCCTGGGGTATACGATGGTTTACGGAATCGCCAAGATGTTGAATTTTGCCCATGGCGATATCATTATGGTGGGCGCCTTTGCGGTCTTTACGATCGTCAGCACATGGGGATATCCGCCGGTTGTCGGCGTGCTGGGGGCGGTCGTGTTCTGTACGATACTCGGCGTGGTGATTGAGCGCGTCGCCTATAAGCCGTTGCGCGGCACGTCCAAGCTCGCGGTGCTGATCACGGCGATCGGTGTCAGCTACCTGCTTCAGAATCTGGCGCTTCTGATTTTCGGCTCCAATTCCCACCAGTTTACCTCTGTCGTGACGCTGCCGAATCTGAAGCTTGCGGACGGAGCGCTGACGATTTCCAGTGTGACGATCGTGACGATCGTATCGTGTGTTGTGATTATGGCGGTGCTTCTGACTTTTATCAATAAGACAAAGATCGGACAGGCCATGCTGGCCGTCTCGGAGGATAATGGCGCGGCGACGCTGATGGGCATCGACGTCAACCGGACCATCGCAGTGACCTTTGCCATCGGTTCGGCTCTGGCGGCTATTGCCGGCGCGCTTCTCTGCTCCGCGTATCCGTCCCTGACGCCCTACACCGGCTCCATGCCCGGTATTAAGGCCTTTGTGGCGGCTGTTTTTGGCGGGATCGGCTCAATCCCCGGCGCTTTTATCGGAGGGATTCTCTTAGGCGTCATTGAAAACATGTCCAAGGCGTATATTTCTTCCCAGCTTTCCGACGCGATTGTGTTCTCCGTGCTGATCATCGTGCTGCTTGTGCGGCCGACCGGCATTATGGGTAAGAAGATCAATGAGAAAGTGTAGGTGTCCAAGATGAAGAAAAACCAAAAGAAAAAAGTTTTCGTCCAGAACCTGATCACGTATTCGATGGTATTCGGCTGTTGGGGGATCGTGTAGATCATGATTCAGACCGGCCTCATCAGCAGTCTGTTAAAGGGCCTTCTGGTGCCGCTCTGCACCTATGCGATTCTTGCGGTTTCACTGAACTTAACCGTCGGTATCTTGGGAGAGCTGAGTCTTGGACACGCGGGATTTATGTGTGTCGGCGCGTTTTCGGGCGCGTTTTTTACCAATGTTATGGCAGACGCGATTCCTGGCACCGGCGTGCGTCTGTTTCTTGCCCTGCTCATCGGCGCGGCGGTCGCCGGCATCTTCGGCGTTCTGATCGGCATCCCGGTGCTGCGCTTAAAGGGCGACTATCTGGCGATTGTCACGCTTGCTTTCGGCGAGATCATCAAAAATCTGATCAATACGATGTATGTCGGCGTGGATGCGGGCGGATTGCATTTTTCGATCAAGGATACGACGTCGCTCGGGCTTGATGAAACCGGCGTGGTCATCATCAAGGGACCGCAGGGAATCACCGGCACGCCAAAGGCGGCGACCTTTACCATCGGCATCCTTGTGCTTCTGATTACGGTTTTTATCGTGCTGAACCTGATCAATTCCCGGTCCGGCCGTGCGATCATGGCGATCCGCGACAACCGGATCGCGGCAGAATCCATCGGAATCCCGGTTACCAGATTTAAGCTGATGGCCTTTTCCATTTCTGCTGCCCTTGCCGGAGCGGCCGGTGTGCTGTATGCGCACAACCTGTCTTCGCTCGCGGCGACGACAAACAATTTCGGTTATAACAAATCAATCGCGATTCTGGTCTTTGTGGTATTGGGCGGCCTGGGCAGTGTGCGCGGCTCCATCATCGCGGCGGTAATCCTGACGCTTCTTCCGGAGCTGCTCCGTGGACTGAATGATTACCGGATGCTGATCTATGCAATTGTGCTGATTGTGATGATGATCTAGCAGTCCAGCCCGAACGGACTCGAGATGAGAGAGCCGCTGCGAGAGCGCCTCAGATAGAAAAAGACGACACACGAGGCGGCATAATATGGCAATCCTTGAGGTAAAAAGTGTCAGCATTTCCTTTGGCGGTCTGCGGGCGGTGGATGATTTCTCCGTCACCATCGAGAAGGGAGAGCTCTACGGCCTGATCGGCCCGAACGGCGCGGGGAAAACGACGGTCTTTAACCTGTTGACCGGCGTCTACCGGCCGGATGAGGGAACGATCCGTCTCGACGGACAGGATATTACCGGCAAAAAGACGATTGAGATCAACCAGGCGGGCATCGCGCGAACCTTCCAGAATATCCGCCTGTTTAAGGAGCTTTCGGTTTTGGACAATGTAAAGGCCGGGCTTCACAATCATTATGTCTATTCGACGTTAGAAGGGATTCTGCGTTTTCCGCGCTACCGGAAGATGGAGCGCGCGATGGACGAGCGCGCAATGGAGCTTCTTGCCGTATTTGATCTCGACAACGAAGCGGATTACAAGGCCTCCAATCTGCCCTACGGCAAGCAGCGCAAGCTGGAAATTGCCAGAGCGCTGGCGACCGATCCGAAGCTTTTGCTGCTCGATGAGCCGGCGGCCGGTATGAATCCGAACGAGACGGCGGAGCTGATGGAGACGATCCGCTTCGTGCGGGAGCATTTTGACATGACGATTCTTTTGATTGAGCATGATATGAAGCTGGTGTCCGGTATCTGCGAGAAGCTGACGGTTCTGAATTTCGGCCAGGTGCTGACGCAGGGCAACACGGCGGATGTGTTGAAGGACAGGCGGGTCATCACCGCATATCTGGGAGAGTAGGAGGTTATATCTATGGCGATTCTGGAGGTAAAAAATCTGGAGGTCTGCTACGGCGTGATCCGGGCTATCAAGGGTATTTCCTTCGAGGTCAACCAGGGAGAGATCATCGCTCTCATCGGCGCCAACGGCGCGGGGAAGACAACGACATTGCAGACGATCACCGGCCTGATTCCGGCAAAGGCCGGCAGGATCTTTTATGAGGGAAAGGATATCACCAAGACGCCGGGGCACCGCCTGGTATCCATGGGCATCGCCCATGTGCCGGAGGGACGCCGGGTGTTCGCGCAGCTTTCTGTCCTGCAGAATCTGAGGCTTGGCGCTTATACGCGACCGGACAGAAGCGAAGTGGAAGAGACCTTAAAGATGGTCTATGAGCGTTTCCCGCGCCTGGAGGAGCGGAAGAATCAGCTGGCCGGAACCCTTTCCGGCGGCGAGCAGCAGATGCTGGCGATGGGGCGCGCCCTGATGTCTCACCCGAAGCTGATTGTCATGGATGAGCCGTCGATGGGACTGTCTCCGATCTATGTAAACGAAATTTTTGACATCATCGAAAAGATCAACGCCGACGGGACGACGGTTCTTCTGGTCGAGCAGAACGCGAAAAAGGCGTTGTCCATCGCCAACCGCGCCTATGTCCTGGAGACCGGTACGATCTCCTTAAGCGGCGACGCGAAACAGCTCATGAACGATGAGGCGGTTAAAAAAGCATACTTAAGCGAATGATGATTTCCTGCGCAGATCGGATGACTGGTACAGATTGTGCGTGAAAAATGCAAAAAAAACAGGGGAAAGGCCTAGACCTTTCCCTATTTTTTGTGTTATGATAGGTACAATGTTGCCGTCTTGCATGCCATCGCATAAAAAAGACGGTTACGATCCAATAATATTTCACAGAGGAGGACATTGTTACCATGAAGGGTAATGTCGTTGTAGGCCAGTCGGGCGGACCGACTGCCGTGATTAATTCCAGTCTTGCGGGCGTATACCGCACGGCGATCCAGAGAGGCGCGAAGAAGGTTTACGGAATGCTGTACGGAATCCAGGGGCTTCTCGACGAGCAGTATGTGGATCTGTCCAAATACATCAAGAATGACCTTGATGTCGAGATCCTGAAGCGGACTCCCTCCGCGTTTCTGGGAACCTGCCGTTATAAGCTGCCGGATATCCATGAGAATCAGGAGGTCTATGTGAAGATCTTCGAGATCCTGGAAAAGCTGAACATCGAATGCTTCATCTATATTGGCGGAAACGATTCGATGGATACGATCAAGAAGCTGTCTGACTATGCGGTTCTGACCGGGAAGCCCCAGAAGTTCATCGGCGCTCCGAAGACCATCGACAATGATCTGGCTCTGACCGATCATACGCCCGGCTACGGCAGCGCGGCGAAATATATCGCGACGTCCACGAAGGAGATCATCCGCGACGGCCTTGGCTTCTCCTATAAGACGAAGCTGGTGACCATCATTGAAATCATGGGACGGAACGCCGGATGGCTGACCGGAGCTTCTGCGCTGTCAAAGGGCGAGGACTGTGCCGGGCCGGATATGATCTATCTGCCGGAGGTTGTCTTTGATGTGGATAAGTTTACTCAGAAGGTAAAGAAGCTTCTTGAGAAGAAGGACGTTGTGGTTGTGGCGGTATCGGAGGGCATCCGGATCGCGGATGGCCGTTATGTCTGTGAGCTGGGCGCGTCCTCTGATTATTCGGATGCTTTCGGCCATAAGCAGCTGACCGGCTGCGCTACCTTCCTGGCTAATCATATCCATCAGGAGATGGGCTGCAAGACCCGTGCGGTCGAGTTCAGCACCCTGCAGAGAAGCGCGGCTCATCTGGCATCCCGTGTCGACGTCAACGAGGCGTTTATGTGCGGCGGCGCTGCGGTAAAGGCAGCGGATGAGGGAGATACCGGCAAGATGGTCGTTATCGAGCGCGTATCGGTCGATCCGTATCAGTGCGCGACCGGCATTTATGACGTACACAAGATTGCCAACGGAGAGAAGCTGGTGCCGAGAGAGTGGATTACGAAGGATGGAACCTATGTGACAGATGAATTCATTGACTATGTGAAGCCGCTGATCCAGGGAGATTATCCGAGCGTGATGGTGGATGGTATTCCGCGTCACCTCTATATGTCCTCCAAGAAGTAAGGAATCAGCCCAAGTATGAAACCGGATACCCCCTGCATATACTGTAACAGTACAGCAAGGGGGTATTTTCTTCATGGATCATTATCATGTGTATCAGGATATCCAGGCCAGGACCGGCGGCGAAATCTATCTGGGCGTCGTAGGACCGGTCCGGTCCGGGAAATCTACCTTTATCAAGCGTTTTATGGAACAGATGGTCCTTCCGGATATGGAAGAGGGATACCGCAAGAGCCGGACAAGGGATGAACTGCCTCAGAGCGCGGCGGGTCGGACGATCATGACGACGGAACCTAAATTTATTCCCAAGGAGGCCGCCGAGGTGCGTCTGGCGGACGGGATTAGCGTGCGCGTGCGTCTGGTTGACTGCGTCGGCTTTATGGTAAAGGGAGCGGGGGGACA
>JAJQCO010000030.1:16755-30510 GCA_021202655.1 Clostridiales bacterium
CGAGGAGGACGACCGGGAGCGGATGGTGCGGACGCCATGGTCGGATGAAGAGATTCCCTTTACCATGGCGGCGGAGATCGGGACGCGCAAGGTCATTCGCGACCACTCGACGATCGGGATTGCCATCACGACCGACGGCTCGTTCGGCGAGCTGAAGCGGGAGGCGTACATAGACGCAGAGGAAACGGCGGTCAGGGAGCTCATCGAGATCGGGAAGCCGTTCGTTCTCCTGCTCAATTCCGATCGGCCCTATTCGGAGGAAACAGAACGTCTTGCGGGCCAGCTGGAGGAAAAGTACGGCGTGACGGTTCTTCCGGTGAACTGTGAACAGCTCAAGAAAGAGGATATCTGCCGGATTCTGGAATCTGTGCTGAAGGAATTTCCGGTGACTGAGGTGGATTTCTTTATTCCGAAATGGCTGGAGATTCTGCCGTCCGGGCATCCGGTCAAAAGCCGGGTGATCGCAAAGGCGAGGGAGGTGATGGCACAGATCCGTCATATGAAGGATGTGCCGTCGGGGGCATTTCCCCTGGCCGTACAGGCAGAATCGCCGGTTCGTTCGATGAAGGTGGATGAAATCAGCCTGGCAGACGGAAGCGTTTCTGTCACAGTATCCATGGACGACGGCTGTTATTATGAGATCCTGAGTCATTATGTGGGGATGGAAATCGAAGACGAATATGAGCTGATGAGAAAGCTTCGGGAGCTTGCGTCCATGCAGGCTGAGTATGAGAAAGTTCTGAACGCGATGAACCAGGTGCGAATGAAGGGATACAGCGTTGTGACGCCGGAGCGGTCGGAAATCCTGTTGGATGAGCCGACGGTGATCCGTCACGGCAATCGGTACGGAGTCAAGATGAGGGCGGAGGCCCCCTCCATTAATCTGATCCGGGCACAGATTCAGACAGAGATCGCGCCGATTGTCGGCAGCGAGCAGCAGGCCATGGATCTGATCACCTACATGAAGGACAACGCGAAAAAAAGCGAGGATGGAATCTGGGAAACCAATATCTTTGGCAAGTCGATCGAGCAGATTGTGGAAGACGGAATTCAGGCGAAGATCAGCCAGATGACAGAAGATTGTCAGGCCAGGTTGCAGGACGCTCTTCAGAAGATTATCAATGACTCCAACGGGGGACTGATCTGTATTATCATTTAGCAAAATCGTTCATACGGCGGGGAATGTCAGGAAAAAGCCACGACAGGCATGCCTGATATGACACGTATATAACCTGCGAAGGAGGAGATATTATGAAGCTTACATTTATCGGGGCGGATCATGAGGTGACCGGAAGCTGTCATTATCTGGAGGTGGGGAAAAGTCGGCTGTTTGTCGACTGCGGAATGGAGCAGGGGACGAACATTTATGAGAATGTGGAGCCGCCGGTTCCCTATTCCGATATCGACTTTGTCCTTGTCACGCATTCCCATATCGACCATGTGGGACTGCTTCCCTACATATACGCGAGAGGATTTCGCGGGCGCGTGATCGCGACTGCGGCGACCTGTGATCTCTGTCACATCATGCTTAAGGACAGTGCGCACATCCAGGAGTCAGAGGCGGAGTGGAAAAACCGGAAGAACCGCCGCGCCGGCAGGCCGGAGGTAGAGCCTCTCTATGTCATGGCCGACGCGGAGGGTGTGCTGACACATTTCGAAGCCTACAATTACGGAGAGCTTGTCCAGCTGAACGACGAACTGACCATTCGTTTCACAGACGTGGGGCATCTGCTCGGTTCTGCCTCCATTGAGATCTGGATGAAGGAAGACGGCGTGCAGAAAAAGATCGTCTTTTCCGGCGATATCGGCAACAAGAACAAGCCGTTGATCCGCAATCCCTCCTATGTGAAGGATGCGGATTATGTGGTCATGGAATCGACCTATGGAGACCGTTATCACCAGAAGGGCTCTGACCATATTGAAGAGCTGGCTCGGATCACGCAGGAGACGCTTGACCGGGGCGGCAATGTCGTGATCCCGGCCTTCGCGGTGGGCCGGACTCAGGAGCTTCTGTATTTTTACCGCGAGATTAAGGAGCGGAACCTGGTCACCGGTCACGACGGCTTTGAGGTCTATGTAGACAGTCCGCTGGCGATCGAGGCAACCCATGTCTTCAAGACGAACCAGCTGGAATGCTACGATGAGGAGACGCGGATCATGGTCATGCAGGGAATCAATCCGATTTCCTTCCGCGGGCTGACGCTGACGATCAGCAGTGAGGAATCAAAAAACATCAACTTTGACCCGACGCCAAAGGTCATCATTTCAGCTTCCGGCATGTGCGACGCAGGCCGGATCCGTCACCACCTGAAGCATAACCTCTGGAGGAAGGAATCGACGGTCGTCTTTGCCGGTTATCAGGCGGAGGGCACCATCGGCCGGACTCTGATCGACGGGGCGAAGTCGGTAAAGCTTTTTGGCGAGACGATTGATGTCGAGGCACAGATTGAGACGCTTCACGATATCAGCGGACATGCAGATAAGAACGGCCTTCTGGAGTGGGCGTGCGCCTTTGAAAAGAAGCCGTCGCAGTTTTTCATTGTCCACGGTCAGGATTCTGTCTGCGATCGCTTTGCCGAGGATGTGGAAAAGATGACCGGCGTGACGGCCAGGGCGCCCTTCTCCGGTTCGGAATACGATCTGGCGGTCGGCGTCTGGATTCATGAGGCCGGTCCGGTTCCAGTATCCAAGAAAGCTGCCGCCACGAAGAAGGCTTCGACGGTCTATGCCAGACTGGTGGCTGCCGGACAGCGTCTGCTCGCCGTCATTGCCAGGAATGAGGGCGGAGCGAATAAGGATCTTGCGAAATTTACGGATCAGATCCATGCGCTCTGTGATAAATGGGAGAGATAAGGAGCAGAACAGATGTCAAAGGTACAGATTTATACGGACGGCTCTGCCCGGGGAAACCCGGATGGTCCGGGCGGATACGGGGCGGTGCTTCAGTTCTTGGACAGCAAGGGGCAGCTTCATGAGAAGGTGTTGTCCGCCGGGTATCGGCGAACGACAAACAACCGGATGGAGCTGATGGCGGCGATCGTCGCCCTGGAAGCCCTGAACCGCCCCTGTGAGGTAGAGCTTTACTCTGATTCCAAATACCTGACGGACGCATTTAATCAGCACTGGATTGACCAGTGGGTAAAGAATCACTGGATGCGGGGGAAGAGCGGCCCGGTCAAAAACATTGATTTGTGGGAGCGCCTTTTAAAAGCGAAGGCGCCCCATAAGGTGACGTTTATCTGGGTGAAGGGACACGCGGGACACCCGCAGAATGAGCGCTGCGATCTGCTCGCCACAACCGCGGCAGACGGAGAGGAGCTGCAGGAGGATCCGGGCGCAGGAAAATGACGGTTCACCGGAAGATGGAACGCTTCCTTTCCGGAGCGGAACAAGCGTTGGGATGATACATATGGAATACAGAATAATCAGAAGCAGCCGCAAAACAGTGGCGCTTCAGGTGACGGAAGAGGGCGTGATCGTTCGCGCGCCACGCCGGATGTCAGCTCGCGCCATTCAGAGCTTTGTGGACGCAAACCGTGACTGGCTGCTTGCGAAGATTCAGGTCATGGATGAGAGGAGAAAAAGTAAGCCGCCTGTGGAAAAGCTTACGCCGGAGGAAATGCGGGATCTGGCGGATCAGGCTGTGCGGCTGATCCCGGAGCGGGTGAGATATTATGCGCCTCTTGTCGGGGTCACCTATGGAAGAATTACCATCCGCAATCAGAAAACACGATGGGGAAGCTGCAGCGCGAAGGGCAACCTGAATTTTAACTGTCTTCTCATGCTGGCGCCGCCGGAGGTCATCGACTGCGTGGTGGTGCATGAGCTGTGCCACCGGAAGGAGATGAACCATTCCAGGGCATTTTATGAAGAAGTACGGCGCGTATACCCACAATATGACAAATGGAATCAGTGGCTGAAGGAAAACGGAAGCGCCCTGATGAGGAGACGACAGTGAAGGAACGGGCAGTAATACGCGATTACGTGAGAATTATAGTCGGAGCGAGTCTGATGGGCTTTGCCATCAAGAATATTTACGATCCTGTGGGACTGGTGACGGGCGGCTTTTCCGGCATTGCCATCATTCTGAAGCAGCAGTTCGGGGTCGCGCTGTGGCTGACAAACACCTTCTTGAATGTGCCGTTATTTCTGATATCCTGGAAGCGGAACGGGGGGAATTTTATCAAGCGCACACTGGTTGCCACAGTCACATTGTCGGCATCCCTGTATGTGATTCCGGAAATCACATTTCTGATCGACGATCTGTTTCTGGCGGCGCTGTTTGGCGGCATGATCAGCGGAGTCGGAATCGGCCTGGTCTTTGTCAGCCGTGCGACAACCGGGGGAACGGACATGCTGGCGGCGCTGATTTGTCGGCATCTCAGGCAGTACAGCATTGCCCAGGTCATGCAGGTGCTTGACGCTTGTATCGTGCTGGCCGGAGCCGGCATCTTCGGAATCCGTTATGCGCTCTACGCGCTGATTGCGATTTTTGTAGTGACAAAGGTCTCGGATGGCATGATCGAAGGAATGAAATTTTCCAAGGCGGCCTTTATCATATCAGAAAAAAACGCGGAAATTGCAGATGCGATTTTACACCATATGGAGCGGGGCGTAACCGGACTGGACGCCACGGGGATGTATACCGGCGCCGCGAAAAATGTTCTGCTTTGTGTTGTGTCGAAGAAGGAAATCGTACCTCTGAAAGAATTGATTGCCGGGAAAGATCCTCAGGCCTTTGTCATCGTGACCGATGTCAGGGAAGTGCTGGGAGAGGGATTTATCGAGGCGCTTTGAATCGGGACACTTTGAATAAAAATTTCTTGCAAAGCTCAAGGAGAATAAGACAATGAAGAAAAATTATCGTGCGGAGCTGGTCGGCGTTTTTGGCGATCCGGTAGATGACAATCCTACAGGCGTTCTGGAAGAAGCCGGGTTCGCGGCGCTTGGTCTAAATTACCGATACATAACCATGAAAGTTACGCCGGAGGATTTTGACATAGCGATGAAGAGCCTGAAAGCGCTCCATATGAAAGGCATGAATCTGACGATGCCGCATAAGATCGCTGTTCTTCCCTATCTGGATGAGATGTCAGAGGCAGCTAAAATCATCGGAGCTGTCAATACGATTGTGATCCGTGACGGAAAGCTGGTCGGGGACAACACAGATGGAAAAGGGTTCGTGCAGGCTTTAAGGATGGAACAGGTTTCCCTGAAAGACAAAAGAATCACTCTGCTTGGAGCAGGCGGCGCCGCGAAGGCGATCGCTGTGGAGTGCGCCCTGGCCGGAGCTGCTTCTGTTACCGTGATAAACCGTAATCAATCTCACGGAGAGGAGCTGGTACAGACCATCCTGGAGCATACGGAAGCGAAGGCAGCATACCTGCCATGGGATCGAACCCAGCCGGTTCCCACGGGGACAGACATCCTGATCAACGCGACGCCAATTGGATTCGCTCCGAATGTTACAGCCAAACCGGATATTGACTATGATACCATTACACCGAATATGACCGTATCGGATGTTGTGTTTAATCCGGACATCACGGAATTTTTAAAAGCCGCAGCAGTGCGCGGAGCGAAGACGGTCAGCGGACTGGGAATGCTGGTCTGTCAGGGCGCGTTGAATTTCACTATCTGGACAGGCAGGGAAGCGCCCTATGACGTCATGTACCAGGCGCTGAAAAAAGAATTTAATTTGGGAGCTGGCAATATGTAAATTGCCGGCTCTTCGTCGTTTGCCATAGCATACGGAAGGAGCTGCCGGTGGCAGGTCCTGTAGTAGAAGACAAAGGCAAATTCCAGATGTCGCGATTATTCAGATCATTTCAGGTCGGCGACAGTCAAGACCTTGTTTTGTTAAGAAAAGATGCCCTTGCACATACAAAATAAAGCGGTTATAATGATACGGACGGGAAAGGAACATGAAATAATTGGAATTGAATGACGAAGAAGACGAAAGACGCCCTGAAGGGGGAGATTCAATATGAAAATCGCGATTGTGGATGATTCGGATTATGATCGGAAGGTTCTTGAGCGTCTGGTCCGCGATTATATGGACCGGCATTCCATTTCCTGTACGATCACCTGCTACAGCGGCGGGAGTGCGTTCCTGAAAAGCTTTGCGCCTGGCATGTTCGAAGTGATCTTTCTTGACCAGCTGATGGGCGAGATGTCGGGCATGGACACGGCGCGCGCACTACGCGGCCGTGATACCAATGCGGCGATTATTTTTGTCACGACGGAGCCAGGGTTTGCGCTGGAGGGATATTCCGTTCAGGCGATGGATTATGTCATCAAACCGGCGGCAGCCGGGAGGGTGGATCCGATTCTGACCCGCCTGGTTCAGCTCCACAGCCCCGGTCACTTTATCGACGTTACGGAAAACCGTATGCCACGGAGGATTATGCTCGACGACGTCCGCTATGTCCGTTCGATGGGTCATTTTCTGAACCTGCATACGGATACCGAGGATATCAAGACTTACATGAGCATGGATTCTCTTCTCACACAGCTTCAAAGCATGGGGGAGTACGGCGAATCGTCCCGGGGGCTTCGCTTTCAGAATTGCTGCCGCGGATATCTTGTCTCTCTCAGTCATGTGAAATCGCTGACTGACCGGGATTTCCTGATGGACGACGGCTCCCTGGTTCCCATCAGTCGGCCGAAGATGCGGGAGATGCGCGGCGCCTACGCTGCCTGGCTCTTCCAGAAATCACGGATGCCGGGATAATCTTTTGCGGCGCCTGGCAAGATTGTTTACATACAGGAGGAATTTCCTTGTTTACATCAGAGATTGTACTGGCCGCGATGGGGCAGACTCTTGTCACGCTGCCGTCGCATGTGCTCGCCTATTGTCCGTTTCGGGACGAGCTGCGTTTTTCGCCCTGGGTGGTTGCTTTTTTTGTCGGATGCAATCTCATTATTTCTTTTCTGGCCTACAGTCTGTGCTTTTATCTTGGCTGGGATATCGGCCTGGCCGGGATCGCTGTTGCGGTCTGCTCCGCCATTATTTTCTTTTCCAGCGTCAACGCGAATCCGTTCAAGGTGCTTTTCATTTATATCCTGGTGTTTGATTATACGATCATCGCCAGGGGCGTTTCCATCTTTCTCACCGTGTGTCTGTTCCACGTCTCCCGGGACTTTGCTTTCCAGGATACGACAAGCAGTCTGATCTGCCTGGGCGTGTCGATTGTTGTCTGTCCGTTTGCCGCCATATTTCTGGAGGTGACGAAGAAGCAGATCTTCCAAAGCGACGCTCCGACGCTCTGGCGCACCATGTGGATGATTCCCGCTATGTTCACAGCGCTTGTCATGTTTTTTACCGGAGATTTGAATGTCGCCGTGGAAAACCGGATGGCGTTTTTGCTTGCGCGGGTCAGTCTGATCCTGATGATCCTGATCAGCTACCATCTTCTTCTCAGCTCCCTGGAGAACGTCCGGATTCAGGCACAGCTGGAGGAGCGCAACCGGAGCCAGGAACAGTTTATCGACCTGCAGAAATATCAGTACACGCTTCTTCTGCACCAAATTGAGGACACCCGCGTTGCCAGGCACGACCTGCGCCAGCACCTGACGTTGATTCAGGCCTACCTGGATTCGGGCGACGAGGACGCTTTGCGCGAATATGTAAGCCGGTATCGAGAGAGCATTCCTTCCGGGAAGTGGACGCCATACTGTGAGAATTACGAGGCGAATATCATCATCCATTATTACATGGAACGAGCCGCGCAGCTCGGCATCCGCACGGAGGTCCAGGCAAGCCTTCCGAGGGAGCTTGCCGTGGAGACGCCGGATCTGTGCGTCCTGCTGGGAAACCTTCTGGAAAACGCGGTGGATTCCTGCAGCACCAGCACGCAGGCTGCGCCTTTTATCCGCCTGCATATCGGACTAGCCGATGAACGGGCGTTTACCATTACGGTGGACAATACCTGTCTGATTCCGCCGCAGACGGAAAAGGGGGCTCTGGTTTCCTCCAAGCATGAGGGCATGGGTGTGGGCACGGTATCCATCCGCAGCATTGCCTCCCGCTATCAGGGAGTTGTGGATTTCCGGTATGAAGAACCGGTCTTTTACGCTTCGGTCTTCTTAAATCCTTCGGCGCCAAAGCCGCAAAAGAAAGGATGGTTCCAATGAAGCTTGTCTATGTCGGTATCGATCTGTTGTATCCCGCGCTGCCCGCGCTCTGGGAAGCCGGGTGCGAGATCGTGGAAATTTTCACCTGTGAGACGGACGATGAAACCGAATTTAATGATCAGGTCTGTCGATTTGCAAAGAGACACCGAATTCCGCTGACTGTCGGCAGGCTGAGGCGGTCGGATCTGATGCGTTTTGTCGCGGCCGGCTGTGAAGCCCTTGTCTGTGCGGGATATTATTACCGGATTCCTACGGACGCAAGGCTTAAGATGGTCAACATCCACCCGTCCCTTTTGCCGGTCGGACGTGGCGCCTGGCCGATGCCGGTTACCATCCTGCGGGGGCTTTCTGTGAGCGGCGTTACGGTGCATCGGATGACGGAAGCCTTTGACGAGGGAGCCATCCTGTTACAGGAGTCCTTCCTGGTCTCCACAGAAGAGAATATGGGGACTCTTCTGGCCAAGCAGCAGGCTCTTCTGCCTGATATGATGGCGCGTCTCGCGGCGGATTTTGACCGGCTGTACCGGGAGGCCGTACCGCAGGGAGAGGGAGAATACTGGCCGTGTCCGTCGGAGGAGGACTACCCACTTGCGCCGGATACGCCGTTTGAGGAGGCTGACCGCATTCTCCGTGCCTTTTATGGCTATGAATGTGTGTACGAGTCCGGGGATGCGCGATATGCCCTGACGGGCGGCGTCGCCATCCGGGTGTGCGACTGTGCGGGGGAGATGATACAGAAAGGAAAGATTTCGGACACTCTGATGTTTCCGGTGGACGGAGGAGTGATTCGAGCAGAAAAAGCAAAGAGATTAGAATCATGAACACAGAATATTACCATACTGTCCCGATCACGCTCGACATGAAGGAGCGGATCGAAAGCATTCGTTATCAATACGGGCATAACAGCTCTTCGCATGCGTTTGCCTCCCTTTACATCTGGAAGCAGGATATGGGGCTGTCCATTTTCCTGACCGATTCGTTTTTCGCGGTCCGCTGCCTGTGGCGGGGAACCAACGCGTGGCTGTTCCCGTGCGGCGAGCCGGAAGCGATCCGCCGCTTTTTAAAGGACGCCATGGGGGAGCCGGATTTTCTGCTCTGTTATCTCCGGGAGGAGGACGTGAAGTTTCTGGAGCGGGAATTTCCCGGACAATTCCGGATAGAAGAGACGCCGGACGATCACGAGTATCTGTATGACTGTGCGGAACAGAAGACGCTCGTCGGACGGAAATTTTCCGGGATCCGCAACCATATCCGCCGGGCGCAGAATGATTACGCTCTCACGTGCGAGCCGTTAGCGGAAGAAAATATTGCCGACGCGATCGCGGTCAATCATGCCTGGGCGCGTCAGGAGCATTCGCCGCATGACCTTGCGGACTGCTTCGCGTCGGAGCTCCTGCTTCAGAAATGGAAGGAGCTGGACGTGCGGGGAATTCTGGTACGTCTGGACGGGGAGCCGTTTTCGGTCGCAGCCGGATATCCGCTTGCGCCGGATGTTTTTGACCTGTGCCTTGCCAGGCAGAAGCAGCTTCTGGGCGGCATCGGGATTTATACGAAGCATGCGCTGATCGCGTCCCTGCCGGATCACTTTCGTTTCTTCAACGCCGAGGAGGATATGGGCATTGAAGGGCTGCGGAAGATGAAGAAGCAGATGCGGCCCTGCGGTATGCTGACAACCTTTGAAGGGAGGACCTTATCCGATGGAAAGACGGTCGAGTGACTATTTTTCCGGCAAAATGTTCTGGCGGCAGTTTGTCCCTGCCCTGGTTTCTTCCATCGGGCTCGCGCTTGGCGACATGATGGACGCGGTCGTGGTCGGACAGAGCATGGGAGTGATCGGCCTTGCCGCGATCAGTCTATCTCTTCCGGTGTTTATGGTGGTTAATGTCCTGATGCACGGGCTTGGCATCGGCGGTTCCATTCGTTTTTCCACGCAGCTCGCGCAGGGGGAGAAGGAAAAGGCACGGGAAGGATTTCAGGGGATTCTGGCGGTCGCCCTGGCGGTTGCGGTTCTTCTCTCCGTGGCCGGAAACCTGTTCCTCACGCCGTTACTGGCGGTGCTGGGAACGACGCCGGAGGACGGCCTGCTGTTTGAGACAAGCCGGACCTATGTCCGCATCATTGTGTCTGGCATACCGTTAATCGTTCTGTCGTATGTCCTGAATTATTATCTGCGCAACGACGACTGCGAGAAGCTGGCGAGTCTCGGCTTTACGATGGGCAACGTGACGGATATTGCGCTCAATATCATTCTGGTTCTGGGATGTGGGATGGGAGCCGCCGGGGCCGCTTTTGCCACGCTGGCCGGGCAGGTTGTTTCGATCGGCTTCTACCTTCCCGCGTTCCGAAAGAAGGGCGGGACGCTTCGTATCTTTCCGTTTTCCCCGGCATTTGAGGGCAGCTTTTCCTGTTTTCGCACCGGCTTTTCTTCGTCGGTTCAGTTCCTGTTTTCCATGCTTTTTATTCTGATAGCCAATAACATCCTGATGTACTTAAGCGGGAGCGTGGGGGTTGCCGCCTTCGACATGGTGCAGAATGCCTCGTATCTGATTCTGTACCTCTATGACGGAACGGCAAAAGCCATGCAGCCGTTGGTCAGCACCTATTATGGAGAACACGACAGGCACAGTATTCGCCACACGTTGAAGCTTGGTCTTCTGTCGGGGACGGCTGTGGGGGCGGTCGCGATTTGCCTGACGCTTCTGTTCCCGGATGCGATCTGCACGCTCTTTGGCATGACGGAACCTGAGTCCATGCGGCTCGGGATGTACGCCATCCGGGTATTCTGCGCCGGCGCCGCTTTTGCGGGAATCAGTGTCATTCTGGAAAGCTATTTCCAGTCGTGTGAGGAGGAACGGGCCGCCTGGATTCTGACTACCTTACGCGGCGCGGCGATCCTGCTTCCGGCGACCTTTCTCTGCTCGTTCTTTGGAGAAAAGGGATTCTGGTGGCTCTATCCCGTCACGGAGATTCTGACGCTGCTTCTGTTTGGTCTCTGGAGAACAGCTGCCAGAAAAACGTCAAAAGCCTTTGACGAAGATCGGGTGCTGACCGCCGTGATCCGGAGCACGAACGAAGAGCTTTCCCCGCTGATGGCGCAGATTGAAGAGTTCTGTGAGCGCTGGGGCGCGTCCACCAGGCAAACGTATTTTGTCACCATGTCCGCGGAGGAGCTTTGTCTCGTGATTATGGCGAAAGGATTTCAGGAAAATTCCGGCTACATCCAGATTACGCTGATTGCGGAAGAGAACCGTCAGTTTTCTCTTCATGTCCGCGACAGCGCCATTTCCTTCAATCCGTTTTCCCTGCGCACGGCGCGGGCGGACAGCGGAGGAGACTTTGACATGGACGCCATCGGCGTGCTGGTGATCCGGGAAAAGGCGACGGAGTTCTTCTATCGCCATTATCAGGGGTTCAATACGGTAATTGTAAAAATCTGAACGATAGAGAGGAGAAAAGGATGTTAAAAAGATGGTGGTACAAATGGTCCTTGCATCAGAAAGCGTTTTTTGTGGGCCTGGTGTTCACATTTTTTGTGGCGGTATCTGCGGCTCTCGTCAGCTATCAGATGTATTCCCGCACCATGGACAGGTATTACAGAACACTGAGCGAAAACGTTGCGCAGACTGCCATTTCTATCCTGGATGCGGAGCAGGTGGAGGAGTATACGGAACAGGTTACGGACATTTATCTGGAAAATCCGGCCCCGGAATTCGCGGATGAGGAGGAAGAGGCGGCATACTTAAGACAGTATGATTTCATCTGGGATGAAACCTATGAACAGATGTTTGAAACGCTGGAGAAAATCAAGACCGCCAATAATGTGCTGTCTCTCTATATTATCCATGTGGACAGCGCGTCCAAAACCTGCGTGTACATTGTGGACGGCGATCCGACCGAAAATGCCTGCCTGCCGGGAACCTGGGATATCATTTATGAGCAGAATTATGGAATTTTCGAGAATCCGGAGCAGGGATTCCCGACCTATATCACCAACACGGAGGAGTTTGGATGGCTTTGCACCACCGGCGTTCCGGTTTTTAACGCCGACGGCGAAGTGATCGCCTACGTGATGGTGGATATTTCCATGGACAGCATGATGCGGCAGAGATACGTTTATATGGCATGGATGTGCGTGATCATTTGTGGCGTCGCCCTGATTATGCTGATGTTTTTCCTCTATATGGTCAAAGTGACGCTGGAGAGACCTGTCAACGCTCTCGCGAATGCGGCGCTTTCCTTCATCGAGGATCGGGAGGATCGGGAGAAGCGGGGGGCCGGCGGTTCCCTTCTGGAAGAGCTACACGTCCATACCGGAGATGAGCTTGAATACCTCGCCGATTCCATGAAGCAGATGGCGAAGGATATCAACCTTTTCATCGACAATCTGGCAGCTGTCACCGCGGAAAAGGAGAGGATCGGAGCGGAGCTCGATATTGCCACGCATATCCAGGCCGCCATGCTGCCCTGCATTTTCCCTGCTTTTCCGGACCGGAAGGAATTTGATTTGTTCGCCAGCATGAATCCTGCCAAGGAGGTCGGCGGCGATTTCTATGATTTATTTATGGTAGACGAACGGCATCTGGCCATCGTCATTGCGGACGTGTCCGGAAAAGGAGTCCCGGCGGCTCTGTTTATGGTCATCGGAAAGACGCTGATCAAGGATCACACGCAGCCGGGCGTCAATCTGGGCGATGTGTTTTATTCCATCAACAACATCCTCTGCGAGTCCAACAGCGAGGAGCTATTTATCACCGCCTTTGAAGGCGTGCTGGATCTGGTGACGGGAGAATTCACCTATGTCAACGCCGGCCATGATATGCCCTTTATCTGCCGGGGCGACAGTGGATTCGAACCCTATAAGACAAAGCCCTGCTTTGTGCTGGCCGGGATGGAGGATATTTCTTACCACGAAGGCCGGACTCTCCTCTCGCCCGGGGACAAGGTTTTCCTTTACACGGACGGCGTTCCGGAGGCGACCAACGCCGCGGAAGAAATGTATGGTCTGGAGCGCATGCAGAGGATTCTGAACGAGAACAGGGAGGCGACGCCGGAGGTTCTGCTTCCGATTGTCAGGAAGGATGTGGAACGCTTTGTCGCCGGTGCGCCGCAGTTTGACGATATCACCATGCTGTGTCTGGAATACCGGGAGGCCATGAAGCTTGACGACGATTCCGGTAACGCCAGGATTTCAGGGTAAGGAGGTACGGCTGCAGACAAAAATGTTACAGGAAAAGATGGACCGACTGGAAGAAGCACTGACGTTTGTGTGCGGTTTCCTGGAGCGCGAAGGATGTCCGGAGCACGACCGGCAATATTTTGAAATATCGGTGGAAGAGCTTTTTACGAATGTCGCTTCCTATGCCTACGGGCCGGACGGCGGGATGGTTCGGATTGATTGCTGGACACAGGCAGATCCGGACGGGAAGGAAATGATGATAAGCTTAAAGGACTGGGGAATCCCTTACAACCCCTTTGCGCGGGCGAATCCGGATCTGAGCATCCCGGTCGAGGAGCGGCCGATTGGCGGACTGGGGGTCTATATGGTGAAGAAATTTATGGACCGCACCGAATACCACTGCGAAGCCGCCGCCAATGTTGTCGCCATCGGATAGCGGATGG
>JAJQCO010000030.1:30520-42726 GCA_021202655.1 Clostridiales bacterium
TAAAAACGACCGTTAACGTCGAGTCGGTTGAAAGTGAAGACGAGAAATGATACAGTGAGACAAGAGAGGCAGGCGTTTGTGATTTTTTGAGTAAAGGATGCCTGACGGCATGAGGGGAAGGATACCGTGGAACATTTTTACAGGACAGAATATCTGGAAAGCAGTCTGTTTGATGAGGAAGAACTGGCGTTGGCGGAGTCTCTGGAGGACGAAGACGCCGATGCGGACGGACTTTCACCGGATGAGATTCCGGATCAGGAGGAGTTTGAGCGCCTTCCCGCTCTTGAACTGACGCTGGATTTTGAAGATGGGACACAGCGAACCTTTCGGCTGGCGGCGGTTTTCCTGGCAAACGAACAGGAATACGCCGCACTGATGCCGGTTGAGGATGAAAAGGAAGAAGAAGTGCTTTTGATGCGGATGTTTCCCGGAGAAAATGACGAGCTTCGGCTGGCTCCGGTGGAGGAATCAGAATGGGACACGGTCCGCCAGGCATTCCGTTATCAGCTTTTGGATGACGATACGCAGAACTGGAAAAAGGAGAATGAAGAAGATGGAGATTAAGACTGAAAAGAGAATTGACGCGGCGTCGGCGCCCCGTCTGGACGCTGAGCTGACGAAGCTGATTGATGAAGGAGAGCGGAGTCTGGTTGTCGATATGTCGGGTACGACATACATATCATCGGTTGGTCTGCGGGCGTTTCTGTCCGCGCAGAAGAAGATGAATAAGCTGAAGGGCTCCATGGTTCTGACGCATGTGCAGCCCTGTATTATGGAGATTTTTGAGGTAACCGGTTTTGGGGGAGTGCTTACCATTGAAAATTGAGCATGGGGAAGAAGACGGCGGATTAAGCGGACAGCAGAAATTCTGGCTCGGCGGGAAAGCGATTCTTTCCGCGATGAAGCCGCTGGCGCTGTATATGATCCTGCCCTCGCTTCTGATGTGTATCCCGTTGATGCTGCCGGGCAAAAGAGAAGCTTCTGACGTGATCGGGCGGAGCGGAAATTTCTATTCGACGCTTGGCATCTGCCTGACCGTATATCTTTTATGGCGCGCGAGCCGAAAACGGGGGAGCAGCCTCTGGGCGGACGCGACGCTGGAGCTGCGGGGGCTAGAGAAAAAGCGGCTGGCAGAGCTGGTTCTCATGGGTCTTTGTTTCGCCCTGGCGTTATCCGCGGTTCTTTCTCTGCTTCCGTCTGTGGGACTGTCAGCCGAGTACGGCGCCAGCTCTTCTGTCTTGGGGGCGGGCACGGATCGGATCCTGGTGATTCTTTCGGTCCTGATTCTGGCGCCTGTGGCGGAGGAAATTATTTTTCGGGGATATATGCTGAACCGCCTGCTGGGTTATTTCAGTAAGCGGGACAGTCTTCTGATTTCCACGGTCGCGTTTGCGCTGTGTCATGTATCGCCGATCTGGGTTGTCTATTCGTTTTGTATGGGATATCTGCTGGGCTGGGTATCCATGAAGGAGGATAACACCGTCTATGCCATCGCGCTCCACGCCGGTTTTAATATCAGCCTGTTTCCGGTCTGGGTGTTCAACCGGCTGGGACTGGCGGATGCGGTTGGCTGGGGACGGATCTGCTTCCTGCTTTTTCTGGCGGTTCTGGCGTCTGTGGGCGGCTGTCTGCTTTTTCAACGTTACAAAAAGGGAGAATGGATGAATGATTAAAAAAATCCTGTTGGGTATCGTTGCGTTTCTGTTATTCAGTGTGTTGCTGGGGTTTGGCGTCAGCGTGCTGCTTTTGCGGCTGCTTCCGTCTCTGGCGGGAGTTTATCAGGGAACGATCCTGGACTACAGTCTGTTATTTCGCCCTTATACCTATGTGTACGGCGCGGCTGTCACCTGCCTTCTGTTTCTGATTATTCTTCTGTTCTCCAGGCCATCGGCGGCCAAGCAGAAAAAAATCATGAAATCCAAGACAGAGGGATTCGAGAGCAATATGGAAAATTCCCGTTTTATGACGGATAAGGAGCGGGACTTCAATTTCCCGTCGTACCGTTATTCCAAGCTTGGAGAATCCAAAAAGGACGGAATCCCGGTCTATGCCTGCTACAGCAAAAAAAAGAAGGAGCTGGATGTGAATCTCGCGTCGCCGATGCATGGCCTGATCATCGGCGCGACCGGAAGCGGCAAGACGACGACCTTTATCAATCCGATGATTCAGATTCTCGGCAGCTCGTCCGCCGGTTCCTCCATGATATGCACCGATCCGAAGGGAGAGCTTTTTCAGCTCCACAGCGCCTTTTTAAAGAAGCGTGGCTACAAGGTCATGGTCCTGGATCTGAGGGATCCGTACAGCTCATTCCGCTGGAATCCGCTGAGCGATCTGTATGACCGGTATCAGCTTTACCTGAAGACGGGAGACGAGATTTATCGCCGTTCCGATTCCGCTCCCGAGAGCGGCCTGACGCTGGTTAACGCGCCGGAGGATTATGAGGAGGAATGGTATGAGTACGAGGGAAAGGCATACGCGAAGCGGAAGGAGCTTCTGACTCATATCAAGATTACGAGACAGAAGATTTACGATGAGGTGTATGAGGATCTGAACGACCTGATCAGCGTCATCTGCCCGGTGGAGTCAAAGGACGATCCGGTCTGGGAGAAGGGCGCCCGTTCCCTGATTATGGCGGTCTGTCTGGCGATGCTCGAAGACAGCGAGTATCCGGAGCTGGAGATGACCCGCGATAAGTTCTGCTTTTACAACGTAAACAAGGCGATTGGAAATTCGGACAACGATTACGAAGCGCTGCGGGAATTCTTCCGCGGACGTTCCCCTGTTTCCAAGGCGGTTGGACTTTCCAAGCAGGTGCTGTCTGCGGCGGAAAGTACCATGGCAAGCTATATGTCCATCGCGTTTGATAAGTTAAGCATGTTCAATGACGAGGGGCTGTGCTCCCTGACATCGGATACGGATATTGACCCGGTGCAGTTTGCCAACGAGCCGACGGCGCTCTTTTTAAAGATACCGGACGAGAAGGATACGCGTCATGCCCTGGCGGCGGTATTTATCCTCTGTATTTATAAGGCGCTGATCAAGGTGGCGTCCTTCCGTGAGGATCTGAGTCTTCCCAGAAATGTCTATTTTATTCTGGATGAATTCGGAAACATGCCGCAGATTGACAAGTTTGACAAGATGATCACCGTAGGACGAAGCCGGAAAATCTGGTTCAACATGGTCGTTCAGTCCTACGCGCAGCTGGATAACGTATACGGGGACAAGGTTTCCAATATCATCAAGAGTAACTGTGGCATGAAGATGTTCATCGGCTCAAACGACATTGAAACCTGTGAGGAATTTTCCAAGCTCTGCGGCAATATGACGGTGTCCACCTCTAGCATCTCCTCCTCGATGGGAGACAAGTCGGGCAACATCAACGTATCGACGCAGCTGCAGACGAGGCCCCTGATCTACCCGTCGGAGCTTCAGAAGCTGAACAACAAGACGGATACCGGAAACGCGATCATTGTAACCTTTGGCAACTATCCGCTTCGGACCAAGTTTACGCCAAGCTACAAGTGTCCGCTGTATCAGATGGGAACCATGGATTTGTCCGATGTGCGGATGAACGCATTTTTCGGAGACGAAGTGTATTACGATCTGGAAGAACGAAATTATATTGTGTCTTCCAGGAAGGAGAAGGACGCATGACCGTATGGAGCAAAAAGATCCTGTTGCCGTTTCTCGTAGCTTTTCTGTCGGCGGGAATTTCGCTGACCGGATTTGCGGAGGTGCTGAGCTGGGACAGCTGGGTTTATGAAGAAGAGGAAGACGATGAAGATGAGGATGACGAGGATTCCTCGAGCTCGAGTTCTTCATCGTCCGGCAGCTCTGGCAAGTGGTCCTGGAGCGACAGCGACGTGACCACGGGTCCCGGCGCCATAAAGGAAACCGAGGAGAGCGGCCCCACGGTCGTCCAGAGCAGCTTAAAAGAGACATATCACGCGGATTTTAAGACATACGAGGAAGCGCTGGGCAATCTTTTCTTCATGTATACAAATGTGGCAAACGGAGGCATCACCAATGAAGCGGTGACATTGGATATTCCGGCAAACATAAGCTACAGCATAGAAAAGGACGGCGCGGCCTGGGAGTATGTGTCGGGACAGGCGATCTGGGAGCGGGGAACCTATGTGATGAAGCTCTGTGCGATTGACGACCCGACGCTTCCGGAGGAGCAGCAGCAGGAGTACCGTGCTGTGTTCCGTTTCCGGATTCAGGAGAAGCCGCCGGAAGAGACGGAGGCCGAGACCACGCCTGAGACGAAGGCTGCATCCGTCGGGACTGCAAATGTTACCGATCTCACGGGCTATGTAAATGGCGAGATGCCGCTCACAGAAGAGACCGTTGCGGAGAGCGAGCCGGAGGAGCTGCCCGAAGAGGAAACCGAAGCGGCAGAGGACGAAGGCGAAGCCTCTGAGGCTGAGACCGATGCAGAGGAGACAGACGTCGATGAGGTGAGCCTGCCCGTAATGTCTGGCACGGCAGTTTCTTCGGAAGCGCCGGAGCAATCTTACGACACAGCGAGCAGCCGTTATCTGCTGACCTTTGAAAGCGGCGTCAGCCTGCTTTCCAACGTGCCGGAGGGCTATGTGGGACCCGGCAGCGTGGAGCTTACCGTCGAGGCGGAGGATGCAGAGCAGGTGCAGCTTTATCGGAATGATGAAGCCATCGAATATGTGCGGGGCGACAGCCTGACGACTGAGGGAAGTTATCGGTTGATGTCCGGCGGACAGGCGTTCTCCTTTACGATTATGAAAGCTGTCAATCAGACGTTGATGCTCCCGGCTCCAGCAGGGATGCGTTACACGGCGGTCACGCTCAATGGAGCGGCGTATTCGGATTTTGACGAATACCATGTGACGCTGGAGCAGGAGGGAGAGTACCAGCTGACGCTGGAGGGAGAGAGCGGGGAAACGCTTTCTGTCAGCCTGCGAAAGGATACGACGCCTCCGGAAGTGCTTGTAACGGTGGACAGTACCGGCGCACAGATTCGTTATGTCAGCGAGGATATTGCCGATATTGAACTTTCGAAGGATGGAAACATACAGGAAGGCTTTGCGGGAACCTCCTTAAGCGATCCGGGAAGCTACGTGCTGACCGTAACGGATGAGGCGGGTAACCAGTCAAGTACATCATTTCAGGTTTCCTACCGGATCAATACCTATGCCATCGTGGCGATTGTCATTGTTGTGCTGATTATTGCCGGCATCGCAGGCTTTGTCCTGTATACGAAGAGAACGATCCGTATCCGGTAAAGGAGAGGAGCGCTGCTTATGAATTATGTTTATCTTGCCAGCTTTGTGGAAGCACTGCAGGGAGTTATTCAGCTCGTTTTCGAGAATGTTCTTGCGCCGATTCTGAAGGACATTTTTGAAATCATCGCGAAATATTTCCTCACGCTCATCTGGTCGCTGTTCAGCGAGTGGCTGTTGCTGCTTCTGACCATGCTGTGCTCCCTGGTGGATTTCGTGGAAAATATATTCAATATATTTGCCGGGATTTCCCTGATAGAAGTGGAGGGAGAGCAGACCTATCTGCTGGACGCGTTTATGCAGCGGTCGGAGATTACGACCGCCTTTACCTGGATCACGGTGCTGGCCTTCGCGATCGGTATGATTTTTACCATTGTAAAGACGGCGCAGTCCATTTCGGACATGACGCTGGAAGACAAAAACCCGGTGAGCAAGGTTCTCGCAGACGCCATGCGGGCGGGGCTTTCCTTCCTGCTGATCCCGTTTCTCTGTATTTTTCTGTTACAGGCCTCCAGCATCGTGACGAAGCAGGCGGTAAGCGCGTTTGACGCGGCGCAGGGAGGGAGTACGACGATCGGCACCATCATTTTCCTTATGGCGGGACTGGATGCGGATAAGGCGACAACCGAAGAAATGGATCCGATTGAGGACGAGTATCAGACATATTCCGATAACCGTTCGCCCTCGTTTACGGATGATGTGCGTTACCCCTATTTTACGGGAGAAAAGGATTATACGGATCTTTCTGTTGTGAAACAGGATTTTTATCCCGCAAATTTCAACTTTGTCGCCGGAATCGGGAGCGCCATTCTGCTTTTGCTTGTGCTGACGGGCGCAATTATGATTTTTATCCGCAGGTTGTTTGACCTGCTGCTGCTATATGTCGTTTCTCCGCTGTTTGCCTCGACGATCCCGCTGGATGAGGGACAGATGTTTTCCAAATGGAGAGATCTTTTTGTGGCAAAGTTTTTTTCAGGGTTTGGCGTCATCTTTTCCATGCGCTATTATCTGATGCTGATTCCCCTGATTGCGGGTTCCAATCTGACCCTGTACAGCTATGACCTGCCAAACGCCGGGACGATCAATACGATTCTGAAGATTTTTGTCATCATCGGCGGCGCGTGGGCGGTCTATAAGAGCCAGAGCCTGATCCTGCAAATCCTCAATTATGAGGCTGCGGAGTCGGAACGGCAGGCAGGCTCCTTTATCACCGGCCTGGTGATTGGAGGCGCTTCCATGGCTGCTACCGCAGCGGCCGGTGCGGCTACCGGAGGCGGAAGTCTCGCGCTTGGCGGCGGCGGAAAGCTTGCTTCCCAGGCGCTGTCGGGAGCGGGGCAGTCCATGATGAACCGCGCGAGAGACGAAAACGGCGCGTTTCGGGGATGACGATGAGTATTAAGTCTGCCGGAGGACAGTATCGTTCCGGAAATCAGAACGGAAAGGAGCAAAGAGGATGTGGTATGTATATTTGGGTCTCTTCCAGAAGATCTTTAACTGGGTATACAATAAGATCCTGGATCCGGTATTCAGTTTCATATCAAAACTTCTGACTACAGTTCTGACCTGGGTGTTCGAGAAAGTCCTTGGACCAATCCTGATCCCTCTTCTGCAGGACGCGATGAATTTTCTGATTGAGCTGTGGCTCGATCTGTATTCATCTCTGATTTACATGCTTTTTGCCGGAATATTAAAGATTGTTGATTATATGGAGACCGCCTTTGATGTGTTCATTGGCATTCGGGATGTGAGCTACACGTCTGGCGGAACGACGATCACGGGAAGCCTGTTGGACGTGCTTCTCCAGCAGGATACCATCAGTACGGTATTCTGGGCGCTGACGCTGGGGGCGCTTGGTCTTGCGCTGACGCTGACGATCTACGCCACGGCGAAGTCGTCGTTTGACCTGGATTTTGAGAACAAGAGACCGGTATCAAAGGTATTGTCAGCCCTGATGAAAACGGTGATACAGTTTTTTACGGTGCCGTTTATGGTATATTTTCTTGTCAAGCTGGCGGCGGTGATCATTCGCACAATCACAAATATCCTGACAGCCGGAGAGAGCGCCACGCTGGGGAGGACGGTGTTTGTCATCGCCTCGCTGGACGCGGCAAAGGACGTGAATTACAACGTATCGACCGCGGCCAGCGGTCTGACTCTGGGCACCTCGCCCCAGGACATTGTCCGCTATCCTTTTTACAGTACGACGGTGTCCGGAGCGAGGGATTATGGAGAGCTGTCGGTTGTTTCCGAGTATTTTGACCTGTCGGAGTTTGACTATCTGATCGGGTTTATCGCGGCGATATTTTTGTTTTTTACGATTGGTATCTGCCTGATTATATTTGTGCAGAGAATTTTTGAAGTGATCCTGCTCTATCTGGTTTCGCCATATTTTGTCTGCATGATACCGTTGGATGACGGGGAGAAGTTCTCCCAGTGGCGGAATATGTTCGTGGCGAAATGCTTTACCGGCTTTGGTTCGGCAGTCGGGATGCGGCTTTATCTGCTGATCTGTCCGATGGTGATGGGAAGCAGCATTGTATTTTCCGCCGACGCAAGCCCGGAGCTGGATTATATGATGAAGCTGTTCTTCCTGCTGGGCGGCGCGTGGGCGGTGTTCAAATCAGGACCGATGATCACTACGCTGCTGAACTTCCACGCGGGGACGTCCGAGAGTCAGACGGCGGCGGTCGCCGGCGGAGCGCTGTACGGGTATACGCTCGGCGCCGCGATGAACAAGGGTCGTCAGATGCTTGGTTCGCTGGGCCGCCGGTCTGGTCAGGGAGGCGGAGAAAAGCAGGACGGCGAAGGCGGTTCTGGCCGGAAGTCGGTAGACGAGCTGTTCTCAGGACTGAAAAAGGCCGGGCCGACCGCCAAATGGACGCCCGCGACACCGACGGGCAAACGCTCCGGTTCGGTGACCATCGGTTCGCACCGTTCGGCGGCGTCATCCGGCGGATGGAAGTCAGCGACGCCGACAGGCAAACGGTCTGGACTGGCTGCCGGATCGCAGCGTGGGAGCGCATGGATATCGGCGAAGCCGACGGGCAAGCAGTCTGGTCCGGCTGTCGGAACACAGCGCGAACGCACATGGAAATCAGCTACGACGCCGACAGGCAAGCGGTCCGGTCTGGCTGCCGGGGCGCAACGCGTGGCGCCAAAGACCGGCTGGGTCTCGGCAAGACCGACGGGACTCAAAGGAGCAGGCGAAGAGACTGCCTGGAAACCGGCGGCGATGCCAACAGGCGAGCGTTCCGGGTCGGTGACCATGGGAGGATATCGCGCGCAGGCCGAACCTGCGGCGACGACGCCGACGCCAGAAACGCCTGCGATCCGCACCGGACCTTCGATTCGCCTGGGCTCTCTCTTTAAATCTACATATGACAAAGACGGAAATCACAAGTTCCGCATCATGGGGCTTGGCTTTAACACCAGCAATGACGGGAAGATTTCGGCGCTTCGTCTGCCGGGCTGTCGGTTTGACCAGATTAAGGGCGAGGGCATGAAGCTCACCGGAGTACATGTGCCCGGCGTGGTCAGGATGAAGGATAATGTGAAGGACGGCACGCTGAAATATTCCAGCGTCAGCTTCCTTTCCGGCAAGGTTCAGACCGGACGGGATTATGAAAGCGGCGTCACCCGGGTGCAGGCCGGTCAGAGGGCGATCATGTCGGACGGCCAGGGCAGATTTGCTTACCAGGGGGCGAAGACGACGTATACCCACGACAGCAACGGTTCACAGTTTGCGAAGGGATGTGTGACGGTCAAGCTTGGAAAGGAAGAAGGCCATCGCCTGGACAGCGTGAAGATCGGCAGTCTGAGCTTCAGCCGCTCCGGCAATGTTAGCGTCGACGAGAAAAAGGAATCAAAAAAGTAGGCGGAGCTGCTTAAGCAGCAGGAAGCCATGAATCAGAAAAACAGCAGGAATCGGGAGGAAGGAAATGAGAATCATACCGAAAAAGACGAAAGTCGCGATGGAATTTTTCAAGGGTGTGGAGATTCCGGACGTAGTGGTCGGGATTATCGGCATCGCCCTTGTCATGACCATCATTTTTTCCAATCTTCCCTTCCGTCTGTGGATCGCTCTGGTTGTCGCCGTCCTGTTTGGTGTCTCCGTGGTACCGGTAGACGGAGAAAAGGCCTACATGATGATCTACAACGGCATGAAATATCTGGCTCGCTACCGTCTCTTCCGGGATCCGGAGGGGTTAGAAGGGACAGAGCAACCTGCGAGGGAAGCGTCTGTCACAGAAGAAGAGGCGGATACCGGAAAGACTGCAAAGAAAAGGAAAACAGGGAAAAAGAAGCAGGCGACCAAAAGCAAACGGAAAGGGCCGACCGTCCGGGAGATCGTTCCCTTTACGGGAATCGACGGGAATTTCATCGAGTACGTCAAGGAATATTCCGGAATCGCGGTCAACATTCCGGATGTGGAATTTCGCTTCTATTCGCTGAGCCGCCAGAACCAGGCGATTGATCAGGTGTTCGGCTCGATCCTGCGCACGATATCGGGAACCGAGTCGGCTGCGCTGATTAAGGTGGATCGCCCGGTTCTCTATGATTCGTTCCTGGATACGGAGCAGAGGAAAATCAGCGAGCTGGAGGAAGCTTTTGTCAATGGCCTGCTCAATGAGGAGGAACTGACGACGCGGGTAGGGATTATCTATGACCGCATGGAGCAGATCCGCATCATCAATGATAAGGAGAAGGTGTACGTTCCCTTTTACTATATGGTCTTTTTCCATAAGGATAAGGACATGCTTTTCAACCAGGCTCAGAACATGGTACAGACCATGGCTTCCGCAGAGCTGGACTGTCATATCCTGACAGAAAAGGAGCTGGTCGTCTTCCTCAAGTACAATTACACGCAGGATTTTGATGAGAGAGAGGTAGAAACGCTCACAAAAGAGCAGTATCTGGACTGGATCCTTCCCAAAGAGATCCGGATGACGACGCGAACCATCCTGTATGACGGGCTGATCACGCACACGCTTCGCGTGACCGATTATCCGACTACGGTGGGGAATGCCTGGGGCGCGCATATTTTTTCCATGCCGGGCACCAGGGTAATGATGAAGATGCGGATGGTGGATCATTACAAGGGCATCCGCCAGATCGACCGGGCCATCGACGAGCTGCGGGAGCAGGCAGAATCCACCGGGAAGACCAGCCGGCTGATCGAACTGCAAAACCATGTCGACACGCTGACGGAGGTTCTCGCCACGCTGCAGAGCGATAATGAAACTCTGTTGGACGTAAACCTGTTTGTGACGGCCTATGATTATGAACAGACGGCGCTTCTGCAGCGCCCGGAACAGGAGCGGAAGAAGGCTTCGACCGCCTCAGTCAGTCTGAAGCGGAGGCTGAAACGCTACCTTTCTGAGGAAGGGTTCCGTTCCAGCGACAATTATATGCAGCAGTTTGAGGCCTATGCTTCCACGCAGGTATCCGGATATGACGCCTGGAAACGCACCAGCCGGGGGATTCATTCCAGCTCGGTGGCCGCGGTATTTCCCTTTGTCAATAAGATGATCAGCGATAAAAACGGGGTTTGTATCGGAACCAGCCGGGATAAACCGGTGTTCATCGACTTTTTTGTCCGGGATAAGGACCGCGTCAACAGCAATATGGTCGTCATCGGAAAGTCGGGGAGCGGCAAATCCTATGCCACCAAGACGATCCTCTCCAACCTTGCCGCGGACAACAGCAAGATCTTCATCCTGGATCCGGAGAATGAGTATTACGGACTGGCAAAGAATCTGAACGGAAAGGTGATTGATGTGGGAAGCGCCACGCAGGGCCGTCTGAATCCATTCCAGATTATCACCAGCCTGTCGGACGAGGAGGAGGACGAGGATGAGGCGGTCAATACCAGCTTCAGCACGCACCTGCAGTTCCTGGAGGAGTTTTACCGCCAGATTCTGCCGGGAATCGAGCCGGACGCGCTGGAATACCTGAATAACATCACGATGCGCATGTATGAGGCAAAAGGGATTGACTCCGATACGGATCTGACGCAGCTGACGCCGGAGGATTATCCGATTTTTGACGACCTTTATGAAAAAATCCTCAACGATTACCAGCTTGCTACCGGCGAATACAGCAAGGAGAATCTGCGGACGCTGCTCAATTATGTGTCCAAATTCGCCACCGGCGGAAGAAACGCCCTGCTCTGGAACGGGCCGTCCTCCATCTCGACGAACGAGAATTTCATCGTCTTCAATTTCCAGTCGCTTCTCGCGAATAAGAACGGAACGATCGCAAACGCGCAGATGCTTCTCGTGCTGAAGTGGCTGGACAATGAGATTATCCGGAACAGGGATTATAACATCCGTTTCGGGGCGTCCAGGAAAATTATCGTGGTAATCGATGAAGCGCATGTGTTCATCGACAGCAAGTATCCCATTGCCCTGGATTTCATGTACCAGCTTGCGAAACGAATCCGAAAGTACAACGGGATGCAGATCATCATTACCCAGAATATCGCGGATTTCGTAGGTACGGAGGAACTGGCGAGGAAATCGACGGCCATCATCAACGCGTGCCAGTATTCCTTTATCTTCCCGCTCTCGCCGAATGATATGCACGATCTGTGTCGGCTCTATGAGAAAGCGGGCGCGATCAATGAAAGTGAGCAGGAAGAAATTGTGAACAACGGGAGAGGCCGGGCCTTTGTGGTAACATCCCCATCCAGCAGGACGGGAATCAATATCGTTGCCTCAAAGGACATGGAACGCCTGTTTACGGTGTAGGAGGGATAGGAACGAATGAAGATCAGAAAAACAGGAATGATTCTGGCGGCGGTTCTGCTTCTTTGTCAGTCCGGCTGTTCCAGAAAGCAGGAAGATTGCGTAGCGCAGACTCAGGAACGGGGGACGCTTACGGTCGATCTTGTCTATTCGGACAGTCCCTATACCTCCCTGGAGGGCGATGTGCCGGTCGGCCTGGAGC
>JAJQCO010000143.1 GCA_021202655.1 Clostridiales bacterium
GCATGGTTTTATGGCGTTTGATGGTTGGAGGTTTTTGCGTTTTTTATGCCCGCCCGGCCATCTTTTTCATCGGAAATATTTTCTGCCGCCCCTGGAGCGTGAAATCAGACGAAAGTCAATATTGTGCTAATAGAAGCTTATGCGGTCAATTCCAATTGTCTGTGCCGTATATTAAAATGACCAACGGAAACAGAGATATAGTAGGATCGTTTTAATATTTGGAGGTACATATGAAAACAGCGTTGATTACAGGAATTACGGGCCAGGACGGCTCTTATCTGGCGGAGTTTCTTCTCGAAAAGGGATATGAGGTACACGGGATTACCCGTCGGGCTTCGATCTCGAATACCGGTCGGATTGACCACCTGATGGGGAAAATTACCTTGCATGACGGGGAATTGTCTGATTCCTCATCATTGATCCGTATTATTTCTATCGTTCAGCCGGATGAGATTTATAACCTGGCGGCGCAGAGCCATGTGCAGGTTTCCTTTGATGTGCCGGAGTATTCCGGGGATGTGGACGCGATCGGCGTCCTGCGCATCCTGGAGGCGGTGCGCATCCTTGGCCTGGTGAAGAAGACAAAGGTGTACCAGGCGTCCACTTCCGAGCTGTATGGCAAAGTGGAAGAGGTTCCGCAGAAGGAAACGACTCCGTTCCATCCTTACAGCCCCTATGCGGTGGCCAAGCAGTACGGCTTCTGGATTACGAAGGAGTATCGTGAGGCCTATGGTATGTTTGCGGTGAACGGTATTCTGTTTAACCATGAATCAGAGCGTCGCGGCGAGAATTTTGTTACCAGGAAGATTACGCTGGCGGCCGGCCGGATTGCCGAGGGCCTGCAGGATCATCTGGAGCTGGGCAATATGGATTCGCTGCGCGACTGGGGCTATGCCAGGGATTATGTGGAGTGTATGTGGCTCATCATGCAGCAGGACAAGCCGGAGGATTTTGTGATTGCGACCGGCGTCCAGCACACGGTACGCGACTTTACGGAGAAGGCGTTTAAGGCCAATGGTATAACCATCCGCTGGGAGGGCTCCGGGCTGGATGAGAAGGGCTATGATGCCGAGACGGGCAGGATGCTGGTCTGTGTGAATCCGCAGTGGTTCCGTCCGACGGACGTGGATAATCTCTGGGGGGATCCGACGAAGGCGAGGACGGTTCTTGGCTGGAATCCGCAGAAGACCACGTATGAGGAGCTGGTGGAGATTATGGCGAAGCATGACCGCCAGCTTGCCAGACAGCAGAAGGCTCTTGGAAAGGAGATTGGATAATCATGATGGAAAAAGATGCGAAAATTTATGTGGCCGGTCATCGTGGAATGGTTGGCTCCGCGATTGTGCGGGAGCTGAACCGTCAGGGCTACGAAAATCTTGTCACCCGCACCCACGGGGAGCTGGATCTGACCCGTCAGGCGGAGGTGGAAGCGTTTTTTGCGGAGGAAAAACCGGAGTATGTGTTTCTCGCTGCCGCCAAGGTTGGCGGGATTGTGGCGAATGAGAGCGCTCTTGCGGATTTTATGTATGAAAACATGATCCTGGAGATGAATGTCGTACACGCTGCCTGGAAGAACGGCTGCAAAAAGCTGGAATTCCTTGGCTCGTCCTGCATTTATCCGCGCATGGCTCCGCAGCCGATGCCGGAGAGCTGCCTGCTGACCGGGGAGCTGGAGAAGACCAACGAGGCGTATGCGCTGGCGAAAATTTCCGGCCTGAAGTACTGCGAATTTCTGAATCGTCAGTACGGCACGGATTATATTTCCGTGATGCCGACTAATCTCTACGGCCCCAACGATAATTATCATCCGACCCACAGTCATGTGCTGCCGGCGCTGATCCGTCGTTTCCATGAGGCGAAGGTGGAAGGGAAGGAGTATGTGACCTGCTGGGGAGACGGCAGCCCGCTGCGCGAGTTCCTGTATGTGGATGATCTCGCGAACCTGTGCGTGTTCCTGATGAACCATTACAGCGGCAATGAGACGGTCAATGCCGGAACCGGTAAGGAGCTGACCATTAAGGAGCTGACGGAGCTGGTGGCCAGGGTGATCGGCTACGAGGGGGAGATCCGCTGGGATCCGTCCAAACCGAACGGCACGCCGAGGAAGCTGCTTGATGTGAGCAAGGCGACGGCGCTGGGCTGGACATACAAAACGGAACTTGAGGACGGCATCCGTCTGTCCTATGAGGATTTCCTGCATAACCCCATGAGGGCGGAACGGTAAGAGGCGGGATTTGACATACGAGGGATAGATCATATGAATATCGTGTTACTTTCGGGCGGTTCCGGGAAGCGGCTGTGGCCGCTTTCCAATGACGTCCGTTCTAAGCAGTTTATCAAGATTTTTAAGACGGAGACCGGCGAATATGAGTCGATGGTTCAGCGTGTCTACCGCCAGATTAAAACGGTGGACGCCGACGCAACCGTGACGATTGCCACCTCGAAAACGCAGGTTTCTGCCATCCATAATCAGCTGGGAGAGGATGTGGGCATCTCGGTGGAGCCCTGCAGAAGAGATACCTTTCCGGCCATCGCCCTGGCAACGGCTTATCTGCATGACGTTCAGGGGATCGCAGGGGATGAGTCCGTGGTGGTCTGCCCGGTGGATCCTTATGTGAATGACGATTATTTTGAGGCGTTGAAGGCGCTCGGGGAGCAGGCGGCGAAGGGAGAGGCAAACCTTGTCCTGATGGGCATCGAGCCGACCTATCCCAGCGAAAAATACGGCTATATTATTCCGGCGACGAAGGAGCCGACCAGCCGGGTGGAGACCTTTAAAGAGAAGCCGGATGTAGAGACCGCGAAGTCTTATATCGCCCAGGGCGCATTGTGGAACGGCGGCGTGTTTGCCTATCAGCTGAACTATGTGCTGGACAAGGCGCACGAGCTGATTGAGTTCACGGATTATGCCGACCTGTTTGATAAATATGAGACGTTGACGAAAATCAGCTTTGACTATGCGGTGGTCGAGAAGGAGCCAGAGATTCAGGTCATGCGGTTTGCCGGCGAGTGGAAGGATCTCGGCACCTGGAACACGCTGACAGAGGCGATGAGTGAGCCGACCATCGGCGACTCTGTGCTGAACGATACCTGCGATCATGTAAACGTGATCAATGAGCTGAATGTTCCTGTCGTCTGCATGGGGCTGAAGAATGTGATTGTGTCGGCCAGCCCGGAGGGGATCCTGGTTTCTGACCGGGAGCAGTCCAGCTATATCAAGCCGATCGTGGATAAAATCGAGCAGCAGATTATGTTTGCGGAGAAATCCTGGGGCAGCTTCCGGGTGATTGATGTGGACGAGAGCAGCCTGACCATCAAGGTGACATTGAATCCCGGACACCGGATGAATTACCACAGTCATCAGAGACGCGATGAGATATGGAATGTGATATCCGGCGAGGGGACGGTGATTGTGGACGGCATGGAGCAGCCGGTGAAGGCCGGAGACGTCGTTACCATGCAGGCAGGCTGCCGTCACACGATATCCGCGGTGACTGAGCTAAAGCTGATTGAGGTTCAGTTGGGAGAAGAGATAAGTGTACACGACAAACAGAAATTTGAGCTGGAAGCCTGAGGGAAAACCGGAATGCAGCCGCGAGCCCTTTATGCTGTCGCCCGCCGGTAAGGATTATCTGTGGGGCGGAAATCGTCTGAACGAGGATTTCGCGAAGGGGATTGATCTGACTCCGCTGGCGGAGACCTGGGAGTGCTCGACCCATCCGGACGGACCGAGCCTGGTCGCCACAGGAGAATGGAAAGGCCAGACGCTCACGGAGGTCATAAGGCGGCATCCGGAGTATCTCGGCACGCATCCCAGGGCGGCAGACGGCCTTCCCATTCTGATTAAGCTGATTGACGCCAAAAAGGACCTTTCTGTGCAGGTGCATCCGGATGATGAGTACGCCAGGGAGCATGAGAATGGTTCTCTGGGAAAGACAGAGATGTGGTATGTTCTGGATGCTACGAAGGATGCAAAGCTGATCTATGGATTTTACCATGACATGGAGGAAGAAACCATCCGCAAAAGCCTTGCGGACGGTACGGTGGAAAAGTATCTCCAGAAGATTCCCGTCCGGAAGGGCGATGTGTTTTTTATCCCGGCCGGTCAGGTTCACGCCATTGGCGCCGGGGCTCTGATTGCGGAGATACAGGAGAATTCTAATCTGACCTACCGGCTGTATGACTATAACCGCGTGGATCAGAAGGGGCATCCGAGAGCGCTTCATATCGACAAGGCGCTGGAGGTCGCCAACAGGAAGGGCAGCGCCGCGCCAAGGCAGCCGATGCGTGTGCTCAGGTTTCGCCCCGGCGTGGCGGATGAGCTGCTGTGCCGGTGCAAGTATTTTGAAGTTTCCCGCGTGCTGCTGAACACGGAACGCGTTCGCCAGATGGCGCAGGTGCAGGCGGGCTCCAATTCTTTTCAGGTGCTGCTTTGCACGGAGGGGTGCGGCATGTTTTTCTGGGAGGATGCATCCCAGCCGTTTTACCGAGGAGATTGTCTCTTTATTCCGGCGGATTCCGTGCCGCTCAGGATACACGGAAACGCGCAGATGCTTAAGGTGAGCTGTTAGAGAGGACCAGACGAAATGAATACAGATAAGATAAAAAGCGAGTACCATCGTTGGCTGGAAACATGTGAGAAGGTTTGGCCAATGGATGAGGATGTCATAGAAGAATTAAAGGCCATGGAGGGTGATGAGGCAAAAATCGAGGACGCCTTTTATCGTGACCTGGCGTTCGGCACGGGAGGGCTTCGCGGCGTTATCGGCGCCGGGACGAACCGGATGAATATTCATACGGTGGCAAAGGCCTCTCAGGGACTTTCCGATTATGTGAAGAAGCATGTCCCGGAGAGCGGGCGGAGGATTGCGGTGAGCTACGATTCCCGCATCAAATCTGACCTCTTCGCCCGGGTCGCCGCCGATGTGTTTGCCGCCAACGGAATCCATGTTTTTATCTATAAAGAGCTGATGCCGACGCCGTGCCTGTCCTATGCGGTGAGGGCGCTGGGGTGCGCGGCCGGTATTATGGTGACTGCCTCTCACAATCCTTCGAAATATAACGGATATAAGGTTTATGGCGCGGACGGCTGCCAGATCACGACAGAGGCGGCGGCAGAGATCCTGGCGGAAATCGAGAAGCTGGATCTCTTTGACGACGTCAGGACGGGAGCGCCTGCCACGGGCAACGTCTCCCGTGTGCCAGGACAAATGACAAAGGATGCGGTTGGCGGAGAAGGAGAGATGATCTCCTTTATTTCCGATGATGTGTATACAGCATTTGTGGAGGAAGTGAAGAAGCAGTCGGTTCTCTTTGGGGACGAGGTCAACAGAGACGTTTCAATTGTGTATTCCCCATTAAATGGCACCGGTTTAAAGCCGGTGCTGCGCACCTTAAAAGAGAGAGGGTATACCAATATTACCGTTGTCACCGAGCAGGAGCAGCCGGACGGCAACTTCCCAACCTGTCCATATCCCAATCCGGAGATCAAAGAGGCTATGGCGCTCGGTATGGAATATGCCGCGGCGTGCCATGCGGATCTGCTGCTCGCCACCGATCCGGACTGTGATCGCGTGGGCATTGCCGTAAAGGATGAAGCGGGGAAATATGTGCTTCTTTCCGGCAATGAAACGGGAATGCTCCTGCTTGATTATATTTGCTCGCAGCGCGTCAGGCATAAGAAAATGCCGGATGATCCGGTGCTGGTCAAGACGATCGTTACCATTGATATGGCGGAACGGATTGCCGCAAAATATGGCGTAAGGACAGTCAATGTGCTGACCGGCTTTAAATTCATTGGCGAGCAGATCGGCCTTCTGGAAAAGCAGGGGAAAGAGGACTCTTATATTTTCGGTTTTGAGGAAAGCTACGGGTATCTTTCCGGCGGCTATGTCAGGGATAAGGACGCGGTGGACGGCGCGTTTCTGATCTGCGAGATGTTTGCATATTATAAGACAAGGGGGATCTCTCTTCTGGACAAGCTGAACGGGCTGTATGAGGAGTTCGGCTATTGCCTGAACACGCTTCACTCCTTCACCTTTGAGGGCTCTGCCGGTTTTGAAAGGATGCAGAGCATTATGGCAAGGTTCCATGAGGGCATGGATGAGATCGGCCCGAAGAAGGTGCAAAAAACTCTGGATTACAGTCAGGGACTGGACGGTCTGCCGAAGTCGGATGTCCTCAAGTTCCTTCTGGATGATCACTGCTCTGTGGTCGTGCGCCCGAGCGGAACCGAGCCGAAGCTGAAAACCTATCTCTCCATCAGCGCCGGGGATAGAGAAACGGCGGCGGAGACGGAGCAGAAGGTCCTGGAAGCGCTGAAGATATTTTTTGATTAAAATTTTGACGGATCATTTTGCTTGAGGTGAGAGCGTACAGGAAACTGTGCGCTTTTTGTCATCATCGATGGTCTCCCGGTGGGGGAGAACGACCGAATTATTTGCATTCTGAGGTAAAATGTGGTAGACTGGGGACAAAATCATAGACATTTTATGAAAAAAGATTGGACGGATGATGATGAAGAAGGAAAACTTGCGAATTTTCGTCCTGATCCTGTCCCTGGCGCTGCTGCTTTTGGGCTGTGGAAGGCTTCGGGAGCTGGACAGTCTGGCGACGACGCCGGCGCCGATCGTAGTCGATATGGACGGAGCGGAAGAATCCGGAGAGGACACGGCGGAGGAAGGATTGCCGGAGGAACTGGCCGCCATGCGGGAAGCGGAGGGCGCGGACGCTCTGCGCACACCGGCGGAGGACAGGCAGGATGTGGAGCTTGTGATCGACGGTTTGCCTGCGCGCACGCCGGTGAAGGTGAAGGGGATTTATATTTCTGCCTATGTGGCGGGGACGGCTGACCTCATGGAGAACGTGATTGCCGAGATTGACCGGACGGAGGCGAATGCGCTGGTCATTGACTTAAAGGATGATTACGGTCGTGTGGTCTGTGAGATGGATGCGCCGACGGTGGAGGAGCTGGGCTCGGTGAAGAAGTACATTGGGGATATCGACGGCCTGATGGACACGCTGGAGGAGCATGAGATCTATGCCATTGCGCGCATTCCGGCCTTCCGGGATGCCTGGCTGGGAGAGGTTCGCCCGGAATGGTGCGTGAAGCGGGCGGACGGCTCGGTCTTTCTTGACCGGGACGGCAATGCCTGGGTCAACCCGTATAAGCAGGAGGCCTGGGATTATCTGGTGGAGATCGCTTCCGGCGCGAAGAAGCTTGGCTTTGACGAGGTGCAGTTTGACTATGTCCGCTTCTGCACCGAGCGGGGGATGCAGGACTGTGTTTTTGACGAGGCAGATACGAAGGGGCGTTCTCGCACGGATATCATTCTCGAATTTATGGAATATGCGTATGAGAAGCTTCGCGAAGAGGGACTGTTTGTCTCCGCGGATGTGTTCGGGGCGATTATCAACAGCGACTTAAATGCGGAGAACGTGGGGCAGATTTACGGAGAGATGGCGAAGCATCTGGATTACATCAGTCCGATGATTTATCCGTCTCACTATGCGGACGGAAATTACGGCATTGATCATCCAGATCTTCATCCTTATGAGACGGTGAGCGCGGCGCTGGAGGAGTCCCGCAGGGAGCTGTATTTTGCCGGGAGGGACGGCGACGCTGTCGCCGTGGTGCGCCCGTGGCTGCAGGATTTCACGGCGTCCTGGCTGGAAAACTATATCCCGTATGGCCCTGCGGAGGTTCGCACGCAGATTCAGGCCCTGTACGATACGGGATATGACGAATGGCTTCTCTGGGACGCCTCCTGCCACTATTCCTGGGACGGTCTTCTGACGCCGGAGGCGGCGGAGTCTGAGGCGGAGGAGATCGCCGCGTCCCGCGCCGTCCTGCCGGAGACGACTTACGCAGAGCCCTTGTCTGAGGATTCGGATGATGGTATAATCGACAGCGAAGAGGGGAAGCCTTTCGCGGAGGGAGCTGCGGAGGTATCGCTGGAGGGAAATACGGAGCCGGAAGAATAGAAGGCAGGAGAGAACAGACAGAGAGGGGAGCGTCCGGAAAAGAAAAGATGGAGAGAAAGGTGAGGCCGGGGGAATTCTACCGGCATATGACGGGGAAATGCTATCAGATTGTGGCGGTGGCGCGGCATTCGGAGACGGGAGAGCGGATGGTGGTCTATCAGGCGCTTTACGGGGATTTTGCCGTCTATGTGCGCCCGTATGACATGTTCGTAAGCGAGGTGGATCGCGAGAAGTACCCGGAAGCGACACAGAGATATCGCTTTGAGCAGATTTGGCCGCAGGGAGCGGATGAGGGGACGGATGAGACGCGGCAGGAGCCGGGAAAAGCGTGCTTAAGCGATCCGGAGCCGGCCCGGCCGAACCCGGATTTTCTGCGTTTTCTGGACGCGGACGGTTATGAGGAGCAGGCAGCGTGCTTAAAGCGTCTGGCGCGGACGGCGACGCAAAAGGAGATGGACAGTGTGTTCCTGGTGCTGGACATGAAGCCGGAGCGGGGGCCGATCGAGGATCAGGCAAGGGCGGCGATCCGCTTTCTGGAGACGCAGCATCGTTATGATGGGAAACGGCTGCGCTGATCGCAGACATCCGCCTCGGCAGTTTTCTGCGATGCCGGGGATCGGTTACGTGGATAAAGGAGCAGATTTTTGTGTTTGATATCGAAGAGGAATTGAAGAGGCTTCCCGCTCAGCCCGGCGTGTATCTCATGCACGACGCAAAGGATGAGATTATCTATGTGGGTAAGGCGGTCAGCTTAAAGAACCGGGTGCGGCAGTATTTCCAGAGCAGCCGGGGCAAGACGGCGAAGATCCGGCAGATGGTGTCGCGGATTGCCCGGTTTGAATATATTGTGACAGACACAGAGATGGAAGCGCTGGTGCTGGAATGCAACCTGATTAAGGAGCATCAGCCCCGCTACAATACCATGCTGAAGGATGACAAGGCCTACCCCTATATTCGGGTGACGGTGGAGGAGGCCTTTCCCCGCGTGATGTTTTCGAGGACGATGAAACGGGATAAGAGCCGCTATTTCGGGCCGTATACGAGCGCGGGCGCGGTGAAGGATACGCTGGATCTGATTCATAAGCTGTACCGGATCCGCACCTGCAGACGCCTTCTGCCGAGGGATATCGGGAAGGAGCGTCCCTGTCTGAATTATCATATCAGGCAGTGTGACGCGCCGTGTCAGGGCTATATCAATCAGGAGGCATACGCGGAGCATGTCCGCCGGGCGCTGGATTTTTTAAACGGCCATTATGACGAGCTCCTGAAATCGCTGGAGGATCAGATGATGCAGGCGTCGGCGGCGATGGAATTTGAGAAGGCGATCGAATATCGCGACCTGCTCCGCAGCGTGAAGCAGGTCGCGCAGAAGCAGAAGATCACGAGCGGGAATATGGAAGACAGGGACGTCATCGCGATGGCAAAGGACGATCAGGACGCGGTGGTGCAGGTCTTTTTCATCCGCGAGGGAAAGATGATCGGTCGGGACCATTTTCGCATGTCGGTCGGCACGGAGGAGAGCAAAAGCCAGATTCTGACGAGCTTTGTGAAGCAGTTTTACGCGGGGACGCCTTTCCTTCCGAGAGAGCTCTGGGTGCAGGAGGAGCTGGAGGATGCGGAGGTGATCGCCGACTGGCTTGGCTCGCGTAAAGGGCAGAGGGTGCGTATCGTTGTGCCTAAGAAGGGCGAGAAGGAACAGATGGTGGAGCTTGCGTACAAGAACGCGGCGCTGGTGCTGACGAGGGATAATGAGCGCAACCGACGGGAGGAGCAGCGCACGGTCGGCGCGATGAACGAGGTGGCCGGGTGGCTGGGGCTTACCGGTGTGCGCCGCATGGAGGCGTTTGATATTTCCAATATTTCCGGCTATGAGTCGGTGGGCTCTATGGTGGTTTTTGAGGACGGGAAGCCAAAACGCAGCGATTACCGCAAATTCCGGATCCGGACGGTGGTCGGGCCGGATGATTATGCGTCGATGAGAGAGGTCCTGACCAGACGTTTTACGCATGGACTTGAGGAACGGGAGCGGCTGAAAGAACAGGGAATGGATGAGAAGCTGGGAAGCTTTACCCGTTTTCCCGATCTGTTGATGATGGATGGAGGCAGGGGGCAGGTAAATATTGCCCTGGAGGTATTAGAAAGCCTGAAGCTTACGATCCCGGTCTGCGGTATGGTAAAGGACGACAATCACCGCACGCGCGGCGTGTATTATCGCAATGTGGAGATCCCGATTGACCGGCATTCCGAGGGCTTCCGGCTGGTCACCCGCATTCAGGATGAGGCGCACCGGTTCGCGATCGAATATCACCGCAGCCTGCGGGGTAAGACGCAGGTGCGTTCCATTCTCGATGACATTCCGGGGATTGGCGATACCCGCCGCAAGGCTCTGATGAAGCATATGAAAACGCTGGAGGCCGTGAAGGCTGCTTCTGTGGAGGAGCTGGCTGCCGTTCCCGGCATGAATCGCTCCGCCGCGGAGAGCGTTTACCGCTTTTTTCGTCCGCAGGCGAATGAGAGGACGGTCATCGTGGAGGAATGACGGTCTGTTTTTGAAAACAGTCCGTGACAATCCGGGATGAATGTGCTACTATGGTTTCAATATCAGAATGGAACAGGGAGGAGCGATAAATTTTCATGTACGGTGTTACGATAACAGAACTGATCAACAAGATGAATTTAAAGAACATCGTCCCGGAGATCGATACGGACAAGGTTGTCCTGACGCATCCGGATGTGAACCGTCCCGCGCTTCAGCTGGCCGGTTTTTATGACCATTTTGACCGGGAACGCGTCCAGATTATCGGAAACGTGGAGCAGGCGTATATCAACACGCTGGATCAGGAGCGCAGGTATGAACGGTATGCGAGGCTAATTTCCAGCGAAATCCCCTGCGTGCTGTACTGCCGCGGGATGGAGCCGGATCCGGAGGTTCTGGATCTGTGCCGCCGCTATCAGGTGCCGTGCCTGGGGTCGGAAAAGGCCACATCAGAGATGATGGCGGAGGTGATCCGCTGGCTGAATGTGAAGCTTGCGCCCTGTATCAGCATCCACGGCGTGCTTCTCGACGTTTACGGCGAGGGCGTCATGATTATGGGCGAGAGCGGGATCGGCAAGAGCGAGGCGGCCCTGGAGCTGATCAAGCGCGGACACCGGCTTGTGACCGACGATGTGGTGGAGATCCGCCGGGTGAGCGACGATACCCTGGTGGGCAGCGCACCGGATATCACCAAGCATTTTATCGAGCTTCGCGGCATCGGGATCATCGACGTGAAGACGCTGTACGGCGTGGAGAGCGTGAAGGACACACAGAATATTGACCTTGTCATCAAGCTGGAGGACTGGAACCGCGACAGGGAGTATGATCGCCTGGGTATGGAGGATCAGTATACGGAATTCCTGGGCAATAAGGTCGTCTGTCACAATATTCCGATCCGCCCGGGTAGAAATTTGGCGATCATTGTGGAATCGGCGGCGGTGAATCACCGGCAGAAGAAGATGGGCTACAACGCGGCGAAGGAGCTCTATAACCGTGTGCAGGCGAATCTTGGAAAGGCGGCTCGATGAGGAATGAGAAGCCAGAGAGTGAAGGGGCGGGTCAATGAGTCAGTTAGATGAAAAACTGTTCCGGATCCTGCGACCGGAACAAATCCGCCTTCATGAGCCGATGAGCCGGCATACGACCTTTCGGACCGGCGGACCGGCGGACTGGTTCGTGGAGCCGGAGCAGTGGAGCGAGCTGGCGGACGTGCTGGCTGTCTGCCGTGAGGAGCATGTGCCGTACTATATTCTTGGTAACGGCAGCAATCTGCTGGTGGGCGATCGCGGCTATCGGGGCGTGATGGTGGCGCTGGGCGCGCCGCTTGCCGCCATGACGGCGGACGGGCGCCGGATCCGGGCGGGAGCCGGGGCGTCGCTTGCCGCCCTGGCCAGGCTGGCGCTGGAGCAGGGGCTTGGCGGACTGGAATTTGCATCCGGGATCCCCGGATCCGTCGGGGGCGCGGTGGTGATGAACGCCGGAGCCTATGGATCGGAGATCTGTCAGGTGCTGAGGGCGGTGACCTTGCTGACGCCGGAGGGAGAGATCAGGGAATGCCGGGCGGAGGAGCTGGAGCTGGGCTATCGGGCCAGCTGTATCCCGCGCCGGGGCTTTGTCGTCCTTGACGCCTTATTTGAGCTGGAGCCGGGAGATCCGGAGGAGATCCGCGCGCGGATGGAGGATCTGGCGGCAAGGCGCAGAGAGAAGCAGCCGCTGCAGTTTCCGAGCGCCGGAAGCACCTTTAAGCGTCCGCCGGGATATTTTGCCGGACGGCTGATTGATGAGGCGGGTCTGAAAGGGTTTTCCGTGGGAGGCGCCCAGGTATCGGAGAAGCATGGCGGCTTTGTGATCAACCGGCATCAGGCGACGTCGGAGGATATTCTGACGTTGTGCCGCGAGGTGCAGGGGCGCGTGCGAGAGCGGTACGGCGTGGAGCTGGAGCTGGAGGTGAAGCTGGTCGGAGAGTTTTGACGAGATCAGGATTCGTGTTTGCCATAGCATACGGAAGGAGCTGCCGGTGGCAGGTCCTGTAGTTTTTCGCGGAGGAAGGACGGGAGAGAGAAATGTCATTTTCCTCAAGGGTGAAGGATGAGCTTTCACAGCAGCTTTCTGCTGCGAGACATTGTCAGATCGCCGAGATTGCCGCGATCATCAGTCTGTGCGGCCGGGTTCAGAGTTCGGCGGGCGGCGTCGGGGGCGTAAGGATCCAGCCGGAAACTCTGGCAGTTGCAAGAAAGTACGTGACATAATTAAAAAAAACATTTAATATAG
>JAJQCO010000247.1 GCA_021202655.1 Clostridiales bacterium
TCGACGAGGCGCGGTTGAATTATCCGGAATAAACGGAAACCGAAGAAAGAAATCCGGAGAAGATATGTGACAGGAAACGATGACAGAGAGTTTGCTGCGGAATTCATACATAGTTCAGGAGGGAAAAAGATGAGCGTAAGACGTGTATATGTGGAAAAGAAGCCGGAATTTGCGGTCAGAGCAGGGAAGCTGCGAGAGGAGATCTGGAATGATCTGGGAATCGGAACGGTGAAGGATGTGCGGGTTTTGATCCGCTATGATATTGAAAATCTGTCCGGGGAGACATACCGCGAGGCACTGGCTACGATCTTTTCCGAGCCGCCGGTGGACGAGGTTTATGAGGAGGATTTTCCGAGGGAGGAAGGCGATATCTTTTTCTCGGTGGAATATCTGCCGTGGCAGTTTGACCAGCGAGCGGACTCGGCAGAGCAGTGCGTGAAGCTGCTTGCGGAGAATGAGGAGCCGGTGATCCGTTCGGCGACGACCTATGTGCTGTCCGGAAATCCGGATGAGGCGCAGGTGGCGGCGGTGAAGGCGTATTGCATCAATCCGGTCGATTCGCGCGAGGCGTCTGTCGAGAAGCCGGAGACGCTTCTCGCGTCGTTTGACGTGCCGGCGGATGTGGCGACGATGGAGGGATTCTGCGGACTTTCGCAGGAGGAATTAAAAACGCTGTATGATTCCCTGAATCTGGCCATGACGTTTCAGGACTTTCTTCATATTCAAAGATATTATCTGACGGAGGAGCATCGCGACCCGACGCTCACGGAGATCCGGGTGCTCGACACCTACTGGTCGGATCATTGCCGTCATACGACCTTTTCCACGGAGCTGAAGCATGTGGAAATTACGGGCGGAGATTATGTACAGCCGATTCAGGACACGTACGATCAGTATCTGGCGGATCGCGAGGAGATCTATAAGGGCAGGGACGATAAGTTTGTCTGTCTGATGGATCTGGCTCTTCTGGCGATGAAAAAGCTGCGCGCGGAGGGGAAGCTTGAGGATCTTGAGGTCTCGGATGAGATCAATGCGTGCAGCATTGTGGTACCGGTGGAGATTGACGGCGTGACCGAGGAGTGGCTGGTGAACTTTAAGAATGAGACGCACAACCACCCGACGGAGATTGAGCCGTTCGGCGGCGCGGCGACCTGTCTGGGCGGCGCGATCCGCGATCCGCTCTCCGGCCGTACCTATGTCTATCAGGCGATGCGTGTGACCGGCGCGGCAGACCCGACGCGCCCGCTTTCCGAGACGCTTAAGGGGAAGCTCTCTCAGAGAAAGCTGGTGAACGGAGCGGCAGGCGGTTACAGCTCCTATGGCAATCAGATCGGTCTGGCGACCGGGTATGTAAAGGAAATTTACCATCCGGATTATGTGGCGAAGCGCATGGAGATCGGCGCGGTCATGGGCGCGGCGCCGAGGAAATCTGTGCAGCGCCTGGATTCGGAGCCGGGCAATATCATTGTCCTTCTGGGCGGCCGGACCGGACGTGACGGGATCGGCGGAGCGACCGGTTCCTCCAAGGTGCATACGGAGGCTTCGATTGAGGTCTGCGGAGCGGAGGTGCAGAAGGGCAACCCGCCGACAGAGCGCAAGATCCAGCGCCTGTTCCGTCGGCCGGAGGTGAGCCATATCATTCGCAAGTGTAATGATTTCGGAGCGGGCGGCGTGTCGGTGGCAATCGGCGAGCTGGCCCCCGGACTGAAGATTGATCTGGACAAGGTCCCGAAGAAATATGCCGGTCTGGACGGCACGGAAATCGCTATCTCTGAGTCCCAGGAGCGTATGGCCGTTGTGCTGGATGAGGCAGACGTCGAGACCTTCCTCGGCTATGCGGCGGAGGAAAACCTGGAAGCGATTCCGGTGGCCGTTGTGACGGAGAGCCCGCGCTTGGTTATGGAGTGGAGAGGAAAGACGATCGTCGATATCAGCCGCGCCTTCCTGGATACGAACGGCGCGCATCAGGAAGCGGATGTGATTCTGGAGACGCCTGCGAGAGAAGGGACGCCGTTTGTGCGCCGTGACGTCGGAGATGTCCGCGAGACCTGGCTGAATGTCCTGTCTGACCTGAATGTCTGTTCTCAGAGGGGATTGGTCGAAATGTTTGACGGTTCGATCGGCGCAGGTTCCGTGTTCATGCCCTACGGAGGAAAATATCAGCTGACGGAGACGCAGTCCATGGTGGCGAAGCTGCCGGTTCTGGAGGGAAAGACGGATACGGTTACCATGATGAGCTATGGATTTGATCCGTATCTGTCGAGCTGGAGTCCCTATCACGGCGCGATCTATGCGGTGGTTTCTTCGGTGGCGAAGATCGTGGCCGCGGGAGGCGATTATCGGAAGATTCGCTTCACCTTCCAGGAGTATTTCAAGCGGATGACGGAGGACGCGAAGCGCTGGGGAACGCCGTTTGCGGCCTTGCTTGGAGCCTACCGGGCGCAGCTTGGCTTCGGCCTGCCTTCCATCGGCGGCAAGGACAGCATGTCCGGAACCTTTAATGATGAAAGCCACGGCGAGATCAATGTACCGCCGACGCTGGTTTCCTTTGCGGTGGATGTAGAGGACTGGCATCACATCATTACGCCGGAATTTAAGAGGCCGGGCAGCAAGATTGTTGTATTCCGGATTGAGAGAGACGGCTATGACCTGCCGGATTACGGCCAGATCATGGACGGCTATGATAAGCTGTTGGCGGATATCCGCGCGGGACGCATCATCTCCGCCTATGCGGTGGAGCGGCACGGCCTGGCGGAGGCGGTCAGCAAGATGGCCTTTGGCAATAAGCTGGGCGTGAGGATTGAGCATAATCTGGATCCGAGAGATTTCTTTGCGCCGGGCTGGGGCAATATCGTCTGTGAGGTACCGGACGGCAAGGTGGGAGAGCTGGCAATCACCTACACGGTGATCGGCGAGGTAACAGACCGGGAAACGCTGGAGTACAGTCAGGTGCAGATCCCGCTTGACGAGGCGATCGAGCGCTGGACGGACACGCTGGAGGATGTGTTCCCGACGGATTCCGGCGTCGATCAGATGGAGGTAACGGACGAGCTTTATCGTGCGGATCACATTTATGTGTGCAGCCATAAGATCGGGCAGCCGAATGTGTTCATTCCGGTATTCCCCGGAACGAACTGCGAGTATGACAGCGCGAAAGCGTTTGAGAGAGCCGGGGCAAGGGTCGCGACGAAGGTCTTCCGCAACCTGTCTGCGGAGGATATTCGCGAATCGGTTGCCGAATACAGGAAGGAGATCGCAAAGGCACAGATTGTCATGTTCCCGGGCGGTTTTTCTGCCGGCGACGAGCCGGAGGGCAGCGCGAAGTTTTTTGCGACGGTTTTCCGCAACGCGGTGATTCATGAAGAGATCGATAAGCTGTTAAATGAGCGAGACGGCCTGATGCTCGGCATCTGCAACGGCTTCCAGGCGTTAATTAAGCTTGGCCTGGTACCGGAGGGAGCGATTACCGAGCAGAGCGCGGATTCCCCGACGCTGGCGATGAATACCATTGGCCGTCATATATCCAGGATGGTCTATACAAAGGTGGTTTCGAATAAGTCTCCGTGGCTGGCTGGTACACAGCTCGGCGGCGTATACTGCAGCCCGGCTTCTCACGGCGAGGGCCGCTTTGTGGCCAATGATGAGTGGCTCGGGAAGCTGTTTGCCAACGGACAGGTGGCGACGCAGTATGTGAATGATCAGGGCGTCCCGACCATGGATGAATTCTGGAACCCGAACGGTTCTTATATGGCGATCGAGGGAATCACCAGCCCGGACGGCCGGATTTTCGGCAAGATGGCGCATGCCGAGCGGCGCGGCGAGGCTGTCGCGGTCAACATCTATGGCGAGCAGGATATGAAGCTGTTCGAGAGCGGCGTGAAATACTTCAAGTAGTAGGAGATAAGGGAAGATGAAAAAGGTAGTGAAGTTTGGCGGAAGCTCGCTCGCGAGCGCCCGTCAGTTTAAGAAGGTCGGCGATATCATCCGTTCGGACAAGACGAGGCGTTATGTGATTCCGTCTGCGCCGGGAAAGCGCAACAGCAAGGATGAGAAGGTCACGGATATGCTGTATGCCTGCTATGACGCGGCCTCGACCGGCGCGAGCTATAAAAAGATCCTGGAGCGGATCCGTTCCCGATATATGGAGATCATTGACGGTCTGGATCTGAATCTGGATCACGAATTTGACCGGATCGAGGAGAATTTCGTGAAGGGAATCGGCCGGGATTATGCGGCCTCCCGCGGAGAGTATTTAAACGGGCAGATCATGGCGGCGTATCTGGGGTATGAGTTTATTGATGCGGCGGAAGTGATTTTCTTCGATGAAGAGGGAAACTTTGAGGCGGATTCGACGAACCAGGAGCTTTCCGAACGCCTGGAGCATGTGGAGCGGGCAGTCATCCCCGGCTTTTACGGCTCCATGCATGACGGTTCCATTAAGACCTTTTCCAGAGGCGGTTCCGATATCACCGGCTCCATTGTCGCGCGTGCGATCCACGCGGATATGTATGAGAACTGGACCGATGTCTCCGGCTTCCTGGTGACCGATCCCAGGATTGTGGAGAATCCGGCTGTGATTGAGACGATCACGTACAAGGAGCTCCGCGAGCTGGCCTATATGGGGGCGGGCGTGCTGCATGAGGACGCGATTTTCCCGGTCAGGAAGGAAGGAATTCCGATCAATATCCGTAATACGAACCGGCCGGAGGACAAGGGCACCCTGATCGTGGAGAGCACCTGCCGCAAGCCGCGCTATACGATTACAGGAATTGCGGGGCGGAAGGGCTTTTGTTCGGTCAATATCGAGAAGGCGATGATGAACGCGGAGGTCGGCTTTGGACGGAAGGTACTTCAGGTATTCGAAAATTACGGAATCTCCTTTGAGCACATGCCGTCCGGTATTGATACCATGTCCATCATGCTGCATCAGGATGAATTTGAGGAGTATGAGCAGTCGGTGATCGCAGGCATCCATCGCGCTGTGCATCCGGACGCGGTGGAGCTGGAGTCCGGGCTGGCCCTGATCGCGGTCGTGGGACGTGGCATGAAGGCGACGCGCGGTACGGCAGGGCGGATCTTTTCCGCGCTTGCCCATGCGCGGATCAATGTCAAGATGATCGATCAGGGCTCCAGCGAGCTGAACATCATTATCGGTGTGAAGGACGCGGACTTTGAACAGGCGATTCAGGCCATTTACAATATTTTTATTCTGGCGGATATGTGACAGGCTGACGACGGGACGGGGAGAAAGCGAATGAATCGAAGGACAGCGATGCAAAGGATTGGGCGAGGCGCAGTCTGTGTGCTGCTTGCCGCAGCCATGGCGACGGGCTGTGCGGGGCCTTCCACCGCCGTTCTTCCCAGGCAGGATGTGAGTCCGTCTCGTCAGACGTCGGGGGAGCCTTCGACGCTTGATGCGGTTGATCTCTTTTATATGCAGAAGGAGCTTGAGAACCTGACGTCGGCGTCTCGTCCGAGCGGCAGCAGGCAGGAGAGCGACACGGCGAAAAATATCGAGGCGCGTCTGGCCGGATTCGGGTATGATGTGACCAGACAGAGGTTTCGCTACGAGCAGAAGGACGGCGTGGTGTCCGGCTCCAATGTGATCGCCATCCGCAGCGGCGGCTCGCAGGACAGCGATATCATCATTTTGTGTACCCATCATGATACGTCAGAATACGGCGTAGGGGCAAACGACGACGCATCCGGCGTCGTCGTGCTGCTTGAAGCCGCCAGGCTGCTTTCAGGGATTTCGACGGACACCGAGCTTCGCCTGATCAGCTTTGCCGGACATGAGCAGGAGCTTCTGGGCTCCCGCCATTATACTCAGACGCTTTCCCGACGGGAGAAGGAGCGGATCATCGGCGTGATTGACCTGGATCAGCTGGGATATGTCTCCTGTCCGGATGTGATGCTGGGAACCATTGACGGGAGATCGACGATGCTGGGAGATATGCTGCTTGATGCGTCCCGGTCCGTTTTGGAGAGCTCCTGGCGCTATGGCGTGGCCTTCGGCGGGGATGCCAGCTCCTTCCTTCGCAGCCGGATTCCGGCGGTTACGCTGACCCAGCCGGAGCGCTCCTATGAAAACGGGACTCCTTATGATCTGGCGTCAACGATTGATGTGGAGCGTCTGTCTCAGATTGTGAATGTGGTCTGTCAGACCGTATCCCGCGTCATGAGTCCGGACACGCCTTCGATGACGGCAAAATCTCATGCGCAGAATGATCTGAGACAGGAGATTTTTTCACAGGGCGTCGGCTTGGCCCTGTATTTTGGAGAGGATCTGGAGAAGACCGAGTCGCGGGTCGGACTGGAGGGACGTCTGGTCGCGGAGGGAGTCGACGAGGAAGGAAATCCGACGCAGACCTATCAGTTCCGGATGAAATGGTTTGGTTTTGACTGCGTGATCCCTACGGAATATTACTTTGTGAACGGTGTCTTAAGGGCGGTGGAGCTCGACGGAGAGGGGGCGGGCGTTTCCTTTGATGAGATGAGGACGCTCTTATCCGGGCGGTACGGGGACTCGCAGGGAGAGGATTCCGGACCGACCGGAACGGAATATGCCTGGATTGACCGCGTCTACCGCAGGCAGATTACGTTAACGGAGGCTTCCGACGGCTTTTACGCCCGGATCACAGAATATGAGCCGGGAAAGACTGTCCTGGAGATCAGGGAGCCGGACGGATCGCTCGTCGGATCTGCCTGCGACGACCAGAGGGTAAAGCGGATGCTGAGCCTGGTTCAATCGGTGCTGCCCGATGACGATATCGGGCTGGTCAGCAACCTTACCTTTTATACGGATGGAGTCGGCGGTTCTGCCGGAGAGGCGCTTCCCGCCGTGCGGGAGCATGTGGCGGTGGATTCCGGCGCAGAGGCGCCGGGGGAGGAAGAGGACCGCTCAGAGCTTGAGCCGGAGCAGCAGACAGGCGGCTGGGAGCTCTGGATTGACCTCGATGACGCGATGGATGAGAGCGGGAGCTTCCGGGACCGTGTTTCTACCGTACAGCTCCTGATCGGACTGTGTGCGGAAATGCAGAGGGATACTTACGGAGAAGCCTTTGAGACAGCCTTTGGGGCGACGCCTGAGGCGGGCGATACCGATCCGACGGATGAGGCGGAAGCAGGCGACGAAGACGGGACAGAGGAGGAAGGCGCGTCCGCTGCGGGCAGTTCCGAAGAAGCGGAAGGGATCGATGCGTCTTCTGGAGATTCCGGCGAAGCTTCCGGGGAAGATGAGATTGCCGGGGTGGAGGAGGCCGATGAGACGGCTCTGGCAGATCGTTCGATCCCGGAGTGGGATTCGCAGACGAAGCAGGACGTGCCGTCGGAATATACTACGTCAGATTCGTCCTCGCTTCCGGATTTTGTGGAGAGCTTTCGTCTGTTTGTCCTTGCGGGAAGCCATGAGAGCGGAATGGAAGCGTGGGACAGCAGAGTCGGATTCTTTGGCCGTTATGAGGAGCTGAATGCATACCGCAGGCAGGTCAGAATAGCGCTGGGGCTGGATACGGATACAGACGAGCAGGAAACGGAAGAAGCGGCAGAGATGGAACCGACAGTGGAGGCGGAGTCTGAGGCCGGGACGTGACACAGAGAGCGCGGCGGGAGAAAAAGGAGAGGGAAGATGAGTCAGGTAACAGTCATTGGAGGCGGGGCGGCAGGAATGATGGCCGCGATCGCCGCCGCCGAGGCAGGACACACGGTCCGCATCCTGGAGAAAAATGAAAAGCTGGGGAAAAAGCTTTTTATTACCGGGAAGGGGCGCTGCAACCTGACGAACGCCTGCGATACGGAAGAGCTGTTTGACCATGTGGTCAGTAATCCGCGCTTTCTGTACAGCAGCTTTTATGGATTTACCAACCGGGATGTGATGGATTTTGTGGAGAAGGGCGGCTGTCCGCTGAAGACAGAGCGTGGAAATCGGGTCTTCCCCGCATCGGACAAATCCTCGGATGTGATTCGCGTGTTTGTGAAGCGCCTGCAGGAGCTGGGGGTGCAGATCAGTCTGCACACGGAGGTGTCTGACGTCCTCTCGGAGCAGGGAAGCGTATCCGGCGTCCGTCTGAAAAAGGACGGGCAGATGATTCTGACAGACGCGGTGATCGTGGCGACCGGCGGTCTTTCTTATCCCTCGACCGGTTCCACCGGCGACGGCTATCGTTTTGCCCGCAGTCTCGGACATACGGTGACAGAGCTTTCCCCCGCCCTGGTTCCGTTTGAGGTGCGGGAGCCTGTCGCGGGACAGCTTCAGGGACTTTCTCTGCGCAATATCCGGGTACAGATCCGAAACCGGTCCAGACTTCTGTATGAGGCGTTCGGCGAGATGCTTTTCACCCATTTCGGAGTCAGCGGTCCGGTGCTGTTATCCGCCAGCAGCTATGTCGCGGGAAGCCTGAAAAGGGAGCCGCTGATCCTTTCGATCGACTTAAAACCGGCGCTTTCCAGGGAGCAGCTGGACGCGAGGGTTCTGCGCGATTTTGAAGAGGAGCGGAATAAGCGGTTCCGCAACAGCCTGACCCATCTGCTGCCGTCGAAGCTCATTCCGGTTATCGTCGCGGCGTGCGGCATTGACCCGGATAAGAGAGTGAATGAGGTCACGCGCGCGGAGCGCGAACGGCTCGTCTCCTGCATGAAGGATTTCCGGCTGACGCTTTCCGGTCTGCGGGATTTTAAGGAGGCGATTGTCACCCAGGGCGGCGTGTCTGTGAAGGAGATCAATCCTTCCACCATGGAATCGAAAAAGATATCCGGGCTTTATTTTGCGGGGGAGGTGCTTGACCTCGACGCCGTGACCGGAGGTTTCAATCTCCAGATCGCCTGGTCCACCGGGCGCCTCGCGGGGGCGTCGGTTTAAAGAGCATGTTGAGTGACATTCTATAAAAAAATCAAAAATTGTTGACAATCAACAGTTTACAATCAACAAATCACAATTAACAGTTTACAATTAACAATAAAAGACAAGTAGGAGGACAAAAGAATGTCACGGAAACAAAAAACAGATGCACAGAAGATCACATGGCATGCGCTCGCATTTATGGCATTTTCCACAGTTTGGGGATTTGGCAATATTGTAAATGGATTTGTCTATTTTAATGGAGTCCAGGTTATTTTCAGCTGGATTCTGATGTTTGCGCTGTATTTCATTCCCTATGCGCTTATGGTGGGCGAATTGGGAGCTGCCTTTAAAAACAGCGGAAGCGGCGTAAACGCATGGATTTATGAAACTACGACACCGAAGCTCGCATACTATGCAGGATGGACCTATTGGGCATGCCATATTACATATATTGCAAGTAAGGGAAGCGGTTTTCTGAAAGCGACGAGCTGGATGATATTCCGCAATGCAGAGACGTATGATTCTCTCCCGACTCTTATGGTACAGTTTGCGACACTGGTCGTATTTCTGATCGGATGCTTTATTGCAAGCAAGGGTCTGAATCCGCTGAAGAAGCTTTTGACACTGGCGGGGACATGCGTATTTATCCTGTCTTTTTTGTATATATTGATGATGTTTGCCGCTCCTGCAATCAATCCGGGTGCGGAATATATATCGATGGATTTCAGCCTGAAAAACCTGATTCCGAATTTCAACGTGGGATATTTTACTTCTCTGTCCATTCTTGTTTTTGCGGTAGGTGGCTGCGAGAAAATCTCACCTTATGTAAATAAGGTAGACAACCCGAGCAAAAACTTCCCGAAGGGAGTCATCGCCATGGCAATCATGGTGCTTGGATGTGCAATGCTGGGAACGGTTGCCATGGGAATGATGTACGATCCTGAGGTGATCAATGCCAGTCAGGAATCATTTAATTCTTATGCTGCAAACGGAGGATACTGGGCGTTTCAGAGGCTGGGAGAGTATTATCATGTGGGCAATTTCTTCCTGATTCTTTATGCTTTGTGCAATATGATCAGCCAGTTTGCAATTCTGATTCTGAGTATCGACGCGCCTCTTCGTATGCTGCTGGACAATGAAAAGACAAAGGAATTTATTCCGTCGAAGCTTCGTAAGAAAAATAAGTATGGCGCTTATACGAACGGTATTCTGCTCGTCGTTGTCCTTTCGGGAGCGATTATCCTGATCCAGTCCGTTGTGCCGGGAGCGGCAGCGGTGCTGCGGCAGCTGACAAAACTGAATTCGGTATGTATGCCGCTTCGTTATTTGTGGGTATTTGTGGCTTATCTGGCGCTTCGAAAATCCATTGATACGATTCCGTCGGAATACCGTTTTGTTAAAAATCAGAAAATCGCAACGTTTTTTGGCGTTTGGTGCTTTGCTGTAACCGCGGTATGTTGTATTATGGGAATGTACAGTACCGATCGCTTTACCTTTGCACTGAATGTCATTACGCCGATCGTGCTCACCTCTCTGGGAATGATTATGCCAGAGATCGCAAAACGGGAAAAAGAAAAAGCTGCCAGATAAGGCAGCCGAAGGAGGAATTGTGATGGATAAAGAAGTTGCCCAGAAACTCGATGATATTATAATCCGATCGCCGACGCACTTCCATGCCGGTCGGTAAATCGGCGTCCTGCTGGAGGAGGAAGGCTTTGAGAGACTGAGGGAAGGCTCTGCGTGGGATATCAGATTGGGCGGAAAATACTATGTGACAAGAAATGGTTCCAGTATCCTGGCCTTTAAAACCGGGACAAAGCTGGAAAACTACAGTTTTCACATCACGGCGTCCCACAGCGATTCGCCGACGTTTAAAGTAAAAGAGAATGCCCAGATTGATGTCAAAGGGAAATATACGCTTCTGAATACGGAAGGTTACGGGGGAATGATTTGTTCCACATGGTTCGACAGACCGCTTTCCCTGGCCGGACGGGTCATGGTAAAAGAAGGAAACAGCCTGGTATCCAGACTTCTGAATATTGACCGGGATCTTCTGATGATTCCGAGCCTTGCCATCCATATGAACAGAGAGGTGAATGAGAAACAGTCGCTGAATAAACAGAAGGATATGCTGCCCGTCTACAGCGGAAGAAAAATGGATGCGGATGCGCTGAAGCTTCTGGTGGCGAGGGAGCTTCAGGTAGAAGCGGAGCAGATATATGGAATGGATTTGTATCTGTATAACCGGGCAGAGCCTTCCGTCTGGGGAGCGGAGGACGAATTTATCTCCAGCCCGCGGCTGGATGATCTGGAATGTGCGTATGCGTCCCTGCAGGGATTTTTGCGGGGAGAAAACAGCGAATCGGTCAGCGTATATGCATGCTTTGATAATGAGGAGGTGGGTTCGCAAACGAAGCAGGGAGCCGCGTCTACGTTTCTTTGCGATGTGCTTACCCGCATCAATGCCGCGCTGGGAAAAACGCCGGAAGAGCTTTCAAGGGCGCTTGCCTCCAGTTTTATGCTGAGCTGTGATAACGCGCATGCCGTTCATCCGAATTACCCGGAAAAAACGGATGTATGCAATTGTGTGTATATGAATGAAGGAATTGTGATCAAGTCCCATGCCGGACAGAAGTATACCTCGGATGCGGTGAGTATTGCCCTGTTTAAAATGATCTGTGAGAAGGCGGGCGTGCCGGTTCAGTTCTTTGCAAATCGTTCGGATATGAACGGTGGAAGCACCCTTGGGAACATTGCCATGACGCAGGTGTCGGTGAATACCGTGGACATTGGGCTTGCGCAGCTGGCGATGCATTCTTCGTATGAGACGGCGGGAATTCAGGATGCGGCTTATCTGATCCGGGCAGCCGAAAGCTTTTATCACATTCATATCCGTGAAACAGAGGCGGGAATTCTTGAAATACGGGATGATTGTACCGGAAAATAAAAAAAGAAATGATTTACCCGGAATCTTCTTTATGATAATATTCATTGTGGAAAAATAAAAAGCAGGCAGATGGAGAGAAGGCATAAAGGAGAATTATGGGAAGACTGTCATATCGTACATTACGTGAGAATATAGCAGATATCATACGCATGAAGATCATCAATCAGGAACTAAAACCGGGTGATCATATTGTAGAAGCGGAGCTGGCCAATGAATTTGGGATAAGCCGGGGGCCTATCCGTGAGGCCTTAAGACAGCTTGAAAATGAAGGACTGATAGAATATACACGGAACGTAGGATGTTCGGTAAAGCAGATTACCATTCAGGACTCCTATGAGA
>JAJQCO010000204.1 GCA_021202655.1 Clostridiales bacterium
GAAAAGTGAATAAAATTTGAATTTTTTATGAACATTATTTGTGTATTTTTTTCTATGACTCCCTTTTTGCAAATTTTAATGGGTTCCCGGCTTGAAGGTTCCCCGGAAATCCTGTATACTCAGTGGTAGGGTTTTCAGGCGTTGTCATGCTATTATAATCAGGGAGAATACGTTTTATGAATCTTATTACAGTCAGAGAATTATATAAGAACCGGGAGAACTTTCTGGATCAGAAGGTCTCCGTCGGCGGATGGGTGCGAAGTGTACGCGATTCAAAAGCCTTCGGCTTTATTGTCGTCAGCGACGGCAGCTATTTTGAGACGCTTCAGGTCGTCTATCATGATACGATGGAAAATTTTGCCGAAATCAGCAGGCTGAACGTCGGCGCGGCGATTCTTGTCACCGGTACGCTGGTCGCGACGCCCCAGGCCAAGCAGCCGTTTGAAATTCAGGCAGATACCGTCACCGTAGAGGGAGCGTCCGCGCCGGATTATCCGCTGCAGAAGAAGCGGCATACGCTGGAATATCTGCGCACGATCACACACCTGCGCCCGCGGACGAATACCTTTCAGGCGGTATTCCGTGTGCGCTCGCTGATTGCCTATGCGATCCACCAGTACTTCCAGGAGCGCGGATTTGTCTATGTCCACACGCCACTCATCACCGGCAGCGACTGCGAGGGCGCCGGCGAGATGTTCCAGGTGACCACGATGGATTTAAATAAGCTGCCCCACACCGCGGACGGCTCGATCGACTACGCAAAGGATTTCTTCGGCAAGGCGACAAACCTGACCGTCAGCGGTCAGCTGAATGTGGAAACCTACGCGATGGCATTCCGCAACGTCTATACCTTCGGACCGACCTTCCGCGCGGAGAATTCCAATACCACCCGCCACGCGGCAGAGTTCTGGATGATCGAACCTGAGATCGCCTTTGCCGATCTTAAGGACGACATGGATCTGGCGGAGGAGATGCTGAAATACATCATTCGGTATGTGCTGGAGCAGGCGCCGGAGGAGATGAATTTCTTTAATCAGTTCATCGACAAGGGACTCCTCGACCGCCTGAAGCATGTGCTGAATTCCGAATTTGGACATGTGACCTACACCGAGGCCATAGAGATCCTGGAAAAGAACAACGACCACTTTGACTATAAAGTTTCCTGGGGCTGCGATCTGCAGACGGAGCACGAGCGCTACCTGACCGAGCAGGTCTTCAAACGTCCGGTCTTCGTCACCGATTACCCGAAGGAAATCAAGGCCTTTTATATGAAAATGAATCCCGACGGAAGGACCGTCGCAGCCATGGACTGCCTGGTGCCGGGCATTGGCGAGATCATCGGCGGCAGCCAGCGTGAGGATGACTATGACAAGCTGTTAACCCGTATGAATGAGCTGGGCTTGAAACAGGAGGATTACCAGTTTTATCTCGACCTGCGCCGGTACGGCTCTGCCCGTCATGCCGGATTCGGTCTGGGCTTTGAGCGCTGCGTCATGTACCTGACCGGCATGGGCAACATCCGCGACGTCATCCCCTTCCCGCGAACCGTGGGAAACTGTGACCTGTAATTTCCGTAAGCCGGATTTTATGAAACGCCGTCGCAAGCCGACGCCCTGGCTTCCCATCATCGTTTCCTGTTTACCGTCACTTACCGTTTAAGGAGAAGACATGAAATTCATCCATATTGCCGATGTCCACTGGGGCATGAAGCCAGACGCAGACAGACCGTGGGGACGCGAGCGCTCACAGGCGATCCGCGACACCTTCACGGAGATCGTCCACCAGGCTGGCATGAGAAAAGCAGACCTCCTGCTGATCGCCGGGGACCTGTTCCACCGCCAGCCTCTTCTGCGCGATTTAAAAGAAGTGAATTACCTCTTCTCTACCATCCCCACGGTAAAGGTTGTGCTGATCGCCGGAAACCACGACCGCATCCGGGCAAATTCTGCCATGATGAGCTTTACCTGGTGTCCGAATGTCACCTGGATCAAAGAGGAAGATCTGTCCAGCGTTTATTTCGAGGATATCAACACGGAAATCCTGGGCTTCAGCTACCACACGGCAGAAATTACCGAAGCCCGCTTAAACGGCGTTCATCCGCCGGATACCCCTCGCATCCACATCCTGCTGGCACACGGCGGGGACGCGTCCCATCTTCCGCTTGACAAATCTGCACTCTCCCGGTCGGGCTTTTCCTACACAGCCCTGGGGCATATCCACAAGCCGGAGCTCGCTCCCGATCACACCTTTGCCTATCCCGGTTCCCCGGAACCGCTCGACAAGACCGAAACCGGTCCGCACGGGATGATTGTCGGCGAGATCAGCCCGCTCACCTTCCAGGTGACCTCTCTGGAATTTGTCCCCATGTCGCAGGTTCAGTACATTCCGCTGGTCATCCATGTCACTCCCGCCACGACAAACAGCGAGCTGCTTGCCCGCATTACCGCCGAGGTGAAAAAACGCGGCCTGGAGCACATTTACCGCTTCCGAATCCGCGGAATGCGTGACCCGGATATCGAATTTGACCTGGAATCCCTTGCGCGCAACATGCAGGTGATCGAAATCGTCGATGAATCCGAGCCCCGGTATGACTTTAACCAGCTGTTCGCGGAGCACCCCGGAGATATGATCGGCTTTTACATCCGGGCGCTGCAAAAGGAGGACGCAAGCCCCGTGGAAAAGAAGGCGCTCTACTATGGGATTGACGCACTGCTGCGCACGACAGATGAGAGGAGTTAAACCATGCGGCTGATTGATTTACACATCGACGGATTCGGAAAATTTCACGATCTGGATGTCCGTTTTGAGGACGGCCTGAATGTCGTATATGGCCGGAACGAGGCCGGCAAATCCACCCTCCACACCTTCATCCGCTGCATGCTGTTCGGGCTGGAGCGCGGACGCGGAAGAGCCTCAAAAAATGACCTCTACAGCCGTTATGAGCCCTGGCAGAACCGCGCCCTCTACGGCGGGCGGCTGCGCCTGGAAAAGGACGGAACCGTCTACCGGATTGAACGCATCTTCCAGAAGGAGCAGAAATCCCTTACGATCGTCAACGAAACCAGCGGCAAAAAGGTCGATCCCACACCGGCGTTTATGGACTCTCTGCTCGGCGGCCTGACCGAAACGACCTATAACAATACGATCAGCATCGGCCAGCTGAAAAGCGCCACCGACGGCGGTATGGTCGCCGAGCTGCGCAATTATATCGCAAATATGAATACGTCCGGCAATATGGCGTTAAATATCACAAAGGCCACCGCTCATCTGAAGGCCAAGCGGAAGGAATTTGAGCGGCAACTTGTTCCGGAGGCCGCGCGCAGCTACACTGCCCTGATCTCAGAGATCCACAGCCTGGAAAAGGAGATCGCCGCCCCGGAATACGAAAATCAGCTTGGCGCCTATCAGAACATACGGTCGCAGGTAAAATCACTGCTCACCGAAAAGCAGGAGGAACGCGAAGCGCTTCTCCAGAAGATTTCGCGCGGACGGCAGGCACTTTCCGGCGCACAGTTCACAGACGAAGCCTCGATTGACGCCTACCGCAGAGAGACCCGCGAAACCTTCCAAAAATATGAAGCCCTTACGCGCGACAGCCAGTCCGGATGGCGCACACTCGCGGCGGCAGCCGTCTGCATCCTTGCCGTTCTGACCGGCGTCGCCGCAATTCTGGCCTTTCTCCAGAACATTCAGGCCTTCCCGCTTGTCGGAACCCTGGATATCCTCACCCGCCTCTTCGGCAATGCCTCCGGCATCGCCGCGGCGCTCCTCGCTATCCTGTGCGGACTCTTTCTTGTCGCCGGAATTTTCCTCCTTGTGAAGGACAAGTCCTTAAAAAAGGACGCCGCAATGCTCAGCAAAATCCTTCAGGAAACCTTTTCCCGGCACCTGGGCGATTCTGCGATATCAGAAGAAGCCATGCAGGCCTTTGAAGCGCGGATGGACGAATACCTCCGGCTGAGCCAGGTTCTTGTGCGCTCGGAGCAGTCTGCAAAGGAGGAAGAGGCCGCGATTGCCTCCTTAAAGGAACGGGAGGTGACCTGCGACGACGCGATCTCCCGCCAGCAGCGTTCTCAATGGGAGCTGGAAAAAAAGCTTGACCGCATGACCAGCTGCAAGGATCAGGTAGAAACACTCAAAACGACATTGGCCGAAAACGAGCGCATCCGCGAGGAAATCTCAGCCATCGACCTTGCGCTCGACACCATGACCGAGCTGTCCGGCACCATCCGCAGCTCCTTCGGCCTTTACTTAAATAAAACCGCCTCGGATCTGGTAAGCGGCATCACCGGCGGCATTTACGACAGCATCAGTGTGGATGAAAACCTGAATCTCTTCCTGAACACGCCGACAAAGCTGATCCCGGTCGACCAGGTCAGCAGCGGCGCCATGGACCAGGTCTATCTTGCGCTGCGTCTCTCCGCCGCCCGCCTGATTCAGGGAAACGACGCCTCCGGCCAGATGCCCCTGATCTTCGACGACAGCTTTGTCCTCTACGATGACGAGCGGCTGCGCACGGCGTTGCGCTGGCTCACACAGACCTTCGACTGTCAGATCATTATGTTTACCTGCCACCGAAGAGAGGCACAGATGCTCACTGCAGAGCAGATCCCGTATCATCTGATATCCATATAAAGCAAGAGCTGGCAATGCGCCAGCTCTTCTTATGCGTCAGGGCAAAACCCTTCCATTAAAAAACACTTTATTTTTTTTCCAGCCAACGAGCGAATAACCTTCAGAAAATTATCCGTATCTCGGTTCCCACGCCAAGGGTACTCTGCATCTCGACCTTTGCCTTGTGATAGATCGCGCCGTGCTTGACGATGGAGAGCCCGAGTCCGGTGCCGCCGATCTGGCGGGAGTGGCTCTTGTCCACACGGTAGAAACGCTCAAAAATGCGTTCCTGATCCTGCTCCGGGATACCGATTCCGGTGTCCTTTACCGCAACGGTGGGATGTCCGTTCTCCACGCCGACTGTCACCGATACATCGCCATATTTGCGATTGTATTTCACGGCATTCTCACAGACATTAAAGATCATCTCATCCAGGATCTGTTCCGCGCCCTGAACGACTGCCGGAGTTCCGGTCAGCGTCACGCTCACCTGGTTTGCTTTCGCCAGGTCGCGCAGCCTTCCCACAACATTAGACGCAATCTGATACAGGTCGACGGACGTCTTCTGGATCGGAACCTTTTCCTCGTCAAGCTGAGAAAGCTTGATGATATCGCCGATCAGGGTGATCAGCCGCTGAGCTTCCGAATAAATCTTCTCGGAGAAGCGTCCCATATCCGCAGGCTGTACCAGCCCGTTTTTCATGATTTCCGCGTAACCGGAGATTGAGGTAAGCGGCGTCTTCAGCTCATGGGAAACATTCGCCGTAAATTCACGTCTGAGCTCTTCCCGGTTCTGCTGCTCTGTGACGTCGAGAATCACAACGACCGCGCCCTTCCTGCCGTCTGCCTCCTCTATAACCGGATTGGCAATGATCTGGTAATAACGGCCATTCATGGACAGTGTCTCCTCGCCGCGTTCCCCGTTTAAAGCGGCGTCCACCACACGCCGGAAGCCACTCGACCGGTTCATACTCAGAACATTCACCTGGCCGTTCTCTCTACCCGGAGCCATGTCTGCGCCCAGGATCTGAACCGCACTGTTATTGTACGAAATGACATCCGCCTTGCTGTCGACAATAATAAAGCCTTCCTTCATATTTTCCGTAATCGCCGTAAACTCCTCCTGCTTTTCCCGAAGCGTCTCCATCTGCCTGCGGATCGTATCATTCTGCTTCATCAGACGGCGCACCAACGGAGCCAGCTCGTCATAAACAATCCCCTCCTCCGGGTGTTCCGGATCCAGCTGATTGATCGGCTCTACAATCTTCGCGGTCTGGACATGCGCCAGGAACATCGTCAGCACAAAAATCAGAACTGCCATCGCCGCCATCCACGGAAGAGTCCCCAGCAACGCGGCAAACTGACTGTCCATGGTGCTCGCCACACGGATCACGCTGCCGTCTGTCAATCGCATGGCATAATAATAGGTCTGCTTCGCCAGGGTGTCCGAGCGACGGATGCTCTGCCCCTTTCCCTCCTGAAAGGCCTGCACAATCTCCGGACGTTCCGCGTGATTCTCAAGCCCCGTGCTGTCCGTATAGCTGTCATAGCGGACGCTGCCATCCGCGTCCACCCAGGTAATCCGATTCGAACGGCCGCCGTCCCCATGACTGCCCAGGCTGTCGAAATATGCCTGGCCGGAAAGCTCGGCCGCCGCCTTCAGGTACTGAACCTCCGCCCGGATCTCGGATTCCATCTGCCGCGTCGCGCTGCGCCAGAGAAACACCGATGTCAGGATCGTCGCCAGAAACATGGAAAAAAGCGCCGCCAGGCAGATATTCCAGTAGATTTTCCGTCTCATCCGATTTCCTCCATCTTATATCCTACGCCGCGGATGGTCTCGATGTAATTGCTCGCGACTCCAAGCTTCTGACGCAGCGTCCGGATGTGAACGTCCACGGTTCTTGTCTCGCCGTCAAAATCATAGCCCCAGATCTTGGAAAGCAGCTGATCGCGGGTAAGGACAATTCCCTCATTGTCCATGAGATAGCTCAAAAGTTCAAACTCCTTGTAGGTAAGCGTCACCGGATTGCCGTTGACATGCACCGTATGCCGATCCATATCGACCACAATCGGTCCGCAGGAACGCACGCCGCCCTTCTTCTGCGGCTCTGTCCGCCGAAGCAGTGCCCGCACGCGGGAGACCAGCTCCATCATGCCGAAGGGCTTGGGAATGTAGTCGTCTGCGCCGCTGTCAAGTCCCAGTACCTTATCGTACTCGGTTCCCTTCGCGGTCAGCATGATAACCGGAAGCTTCGCCGTATGGCTGTTCTCCCGGATCCAGCGCAGGATGGACAGACCGTCCTCATCCGGCAGCATGATATCCAGAAGCACCAGCGAGGGCGCCGCCTCCTTCATTGCGTCCCAGAAATCCTTTGCGCACGCAAAGCCCTTCGCGCTAAAGCCCGTTGTCTGAAGCGTATAGGTTACCAGCTCGCGGATACTGTTGTCGTCTTCCACAAGATATATCATTCCTTCGCACCTCCCCGTATCATTTCAGAAGGGCGCATCCGCCGCGCGGTGCGCCCCGATTGATGTTCAGTCCACATGAGATCCGGTGATTGCATATTCCACCCACTCTGCAATATTGACCGCATGATCGCCGATCCGCTCAAAATATTTCGCGATCATCAGCATGTCAACGCAGCACTCGCCAAGCTTCGGATCCGCGTCCTGCTGGGCGAGAATTGCGATCAGCCCGTCCTTGACCTTCACAAACAGATCGTCGACCACATCGTCATACTGGATCACATCCTTCGCGATGTTGAGATCCTGCTTCACGTAGGAATCAATGCTGCGGGTCACCATCTTCGATGTGGCGTCCGCCATATCGCGGATGTGAATACGGCTCTCCATATCATGGCCCTGCACATACTGTACAATGTCAGCAATATCGGAGGCCTGATCGCCGATCCGCTCCATATCAGAGATCATCTTGAGTGCGGATGAAACCTGGCGCAGATCGCTCGCCACCGGCTGCTGCTGAAGCAGAAGTCTCATACACAGCGCCTCGATCTCCCGCTCCTTCTGGTCAATCTCGTGTTCGACCTGCTTCACTTCCGTCTCAAAATCACCCTCGCCCATCAGCATCCGGGTCGCGTAAGCGATCACATCCTCACAGAGTGCGCCCATACGAATCATCTCTACATGCAGCTGCTCCAGCTGCTCGTCAAAACGGACACGCATATCAACCAAACCTCCCCGTAATGTAATCTTCGGTTTTCCTGTTCTTCGGCATGGAGAAAATCTGCTCGGTATCGCCGTACTCGATCACCTCTCCCAGGAGGAAAAACGCAGTCTTGTCTGAAATTCTGGCCGCCTGCTGCATGTTATGGGTCACCATAACGATAGTATAATCCTTTTTCAATTCCACCGCAAGATCTTCTATCCTGGAGGTAGAGATCGGATCCAGCGCAGAGGTCGGCTCATCCATCAGAAGCACCTCCGGCTGCACGGCCAGCGCGCGGGCAATGCACAATCTCTGCTGCTGCCCGCCGGACAGCCCCAGCGCGCTTTTCTTTAAACGGTCCTTCAGCTCCTCCCAGATCACCGCATCGCGCAGGGATTTCTCCACAATATCGTCCAGCTTTGCCTTGGAACGGATGCCGTGTGTTCTCGGACCATAGGCCACATTGTCATATACGCTCATCGGAAACGGATTCGGCTTCTGAAATACCATGCCAACCCGTTTTCTCAGCATATTAATATCCATATCTCCGTAGATATCCTCACCATCCAGCGTAATGCTTCCGGTAATTTTGCATCCCTCCACCAGGTCATTCATACGATTTAAGGACTTAAGGAGCGTCGACTTGCCGCATCCGGAAGGCCCGATAAACGCAGTGATTTCGTTGGCCTCAATATCCAGATTCACATTTTTTAAAGCCTTGAAATCTCCGTAATACAATTCCATATTTTTTATGTTAAGCTTATCCATCTTTCCCTCTCTGCCTCCTGCTGTCTGAACGGAATTATTTCGCAGCTACCTTCTTCGCGATGAAGCCGGATACCGCATTAATCATCACGACCACAATCAACAGGACCACCGCGGTCGCATAGGACTGATTTGTGTAAAGCCCCTCATTGGTCAGCACATACATATGAACCGCCAGGGTACGCCCGGAGCCGAACAGATTTGACGGGATTCCGGCAACTGTCCCGGCTGTATACATCAGAGCTGCCGTCTCGCCGACAATTCGCCCGATACCAAGAATGATGCCCGCCAGAATTCCAGGCACCGCGGATGGCAGGACAATCACAAATACTGTCCGCAGCCGCCCCGCGCCAAGCCCGAAGCTGCCCTCCCGGTAAGAATCCGGAACCGCCTTCAACGCTTCCTCTGTGGTGCGCATGATAACCGGGAGAATCATAATCGCCAGGGTCAGCGCGCCGCCAATGATGGTGTAGGACCAGCCCAGCGTGACCGCGAATAAAAGAAATCCAAACAGGCCGTATACGATCGAAGGAATTCCGGTCAGTGTCTCTGCCGTAACTCTGACAATCTGAACCAGCCGGTTTCCACGCCTCGCGTACTCTACCAGATAAATCGCCGCAAAAATGCCAAGCGGAACCGCAACCAGCAAAGACAGACATGTCATGACAATCGTGTTCACGATCGCCGGCATCATGGATACATTTTCACTGTTGTACTCCCAGGCAAACAAATCCGGAGTCAGATAGGGGATTCCGTGTACCAGGATATAAAACAACAGAAAAAACAAGGCCATCACGGTGAGGAACGCCGACAGGCTTACCAGAACCAAAAGCAACAGAGAAAGCGGACTTTTTCGATACGACATCATCCTCTGTCTGAAGGTCTGGCGGTTAATCCCGACAATTTCCGTATTTTTTTCTTCTGCCACTGCTTCCATCATGCTTCCGCCTTTCTGCTGAGCGCTGAGAACGACAGGTTAATCAACAGGATAAACACGAACAGCACAACCGCGGTCGCGATCAGCGCCTCTCTGTGCAGGTCGGTTGCATATCCCATCTCCAGAACAATATTGGCCGTCATGGTGCGCACGCCCTCAAAGACCCCCTTCGGCATACGCGCCTGATTTCCTGCGACCATGATGACCGCCATGGTCTCACCGATGGCACGGCCGATACCGAGAATCACGCCCGCGAGGATGCCCGATTTTGCCGCCGGAAGCGTCGCAAAAAACACGCTTCTCTCATGGCTCGCGCCTAACGCCAGGGAGCCCTCGTAGTAGCTTTCCGGCACGGCATTGATCGCAGATTCGGACACGCCGATGATCGTCGGCAGAATCATAATCCCCAGCAGGAGCGAGGCCGCCGCCATGCTTTTTCCGCTGCCGCCGAAGACCGCAGACATGGCCGGAACGATAACCACCATCCCAAAGAAACCATATACGACAGACGGAATGCCTGCCAGAAGGTCAATGGCCGGCTTTACCACCCGATAGAGTCCCTTCGGGCAAAATCGGGACATAAATACCGCCGTCAGGATACCAATCGGCACACCGACGATAATCGCCCCTGCCGTCACATAAATGCTTCCCAGAATCATCGGAAGAATTCCGAAGATGTTGTTGCCCGGCTTCCATGTCGTTCCCGCAAGGAATTTAAAAATCCCGATTTTTGCCATACCAGGAATCCCGTTCGCAAACAGAAACACGCAGATCATCGCGACACAGAAAATGGATGCGCACGCCGACAGCAGGAACACCACATGCATGATTTGTTCTTTTGCTTTGTTCATCACATATCACTCCATTTTACTAAAAAGATCCCCCGCAGGAAACGCAGCTGTCTGCGGAGGATCTGTGGGGGTATCATTCACACCTCACGGCGGCCTTCCCGCCTTTTTGGCTTTTTGCTTACTGCTCGATGTCAGCCCAGTCTGTAATCTCGCCGGTATAAATATTCAGAACATCCTCGCTGCTCAGCTCGTCAATCGTGTTATCATGGTTGACGATCATGGCAATGCCGTCAATGGCAATCACGGTAGAGGATACGCCCTGCTCCGTCTCGCTGTCCTTTAACTCTCTGGAAGCCATGCCGATGTCGCAGACACCCTGGATCGCAGAGGTTACGCCGGTCGTAGAATCCGACTGCTGCACCTCAATATTAGCATCCGCATTGACCGCCGCATATGCTTCCTTCAGCTTTTCCATAACCGGAGTGACAGAAGAAGAGCCTGCCACAACAACCTTGCCTGCTGCGCCGTTTGTCTCAAACGCGCCGGTGCTTCCCTCGCTGATGTAACCGTTGCCCTCGACAACCGCCTGTCCCTCATCGCTGAGGATGAAATTGATGAAATCCTGCGCTACGTCGCTGATGCCGGTGTCCAAGGTCACGATGTTAAACGGACGGGAAATCTTATAGTCGCCGCTCTTTACATTGTCTGCGCTTGCCACCACGCCGTCAATCTTTACTGCCTTGACGGTATCGTTGAGAGAGCCCAGGGACACATAACCGATCGCTTCCTTATTGCCGGAAACCGTTGTCATCATGACGGCTGTGCTGTTCGTAATCTCCGCATCCTCCGTCGTCATGTCGACCTTTTCTCCTGCGTCATTCTTCTGCTCAATGCCAAACAGCTCGATAAATGCGCCTCTTGTGCCGGAGCCGTCCTCACGGGATACGACCGTGATCGCCCCTTCCATCTTCGCAGCCGCTTCCTCGCTCTCTGCTTCCGCTGCCGCCTCGGTATTCGCCGCCTCGGCTGCTGTCGTCGCGGCCGCCGTCGTTGTCTCGGCTGCCGCCGTCGTCGCAGAACTGCTGCTCGAACCGCACGCGGCCAGGCTGACTGCCATCATACCCATCGTCAGAATCATTGCCAATGTCTTTTTCATAATAATTTCCTCTTTTCCTCTTTTCATCTCTTTATTCTATAATAAAAAAGCTGTATGAACCGTTCCGGTACTTTCGTACCTCCGATTCATACAGCATTGTAAAATCACTGTGTAAAATCCAAAAGGAAAGTCATGTAAAATCAGCGTTAACTTGGAGCCCTGATTTTACAAAAAATGTAAAATCGACATCCTGTCCCGGCAAACCACGTCTCATCGTCCGATTACGCATACAGCGGATATTTCTCACAGAGCTTCGTGACCTCGGCGCGGATGTAATCCGCCTGATTCTCAAAGTCTGTCGCCGCAAGCCAGATGCACTCGGCGATCTTTTCCATATCCGCTTCCTTCAATCCACGGGTCGTCACAGCCGGAGTGCCGATGCGGACGCCGGACGTCACAAAGGGACTGCGCGGATCATTCGGAACGGTATTCTTGTTCAGCGTGATGTATACCTCATCGCAGCGGTTCTGAAGCTCCTTGCCGGAAACATCCAGATCGCGCAGATCCACAAGCATCAGATGATTGTCCGTACCGCCGCTGACAATCTTGAAGCCCTGCTTCTGGAGCGCTGCCGCCAGCGCCGCCGCATTTTTCTTCACCTGCGCCTGAT
>JAJQCO010000166.1:0-2225 GCA_021202655.1 Clostridiales bacterium
GACCGGTGTGGTAAAACCAATGAGCGAGGAGGCGCTGCGGGAGACGATCCGTCTCGACATCCGCGTAAAGGCAGCGGCGGGGGAACAGATCGTGCTTCTGGCTCCTGGAAATTACGGGGAAGTGTATCTTCGGGATCATCTGGGCGTCCCCATGGGGGAAGCGGTTCTCTGCAGTAATTTTGTGGCGGACGCGGCCTGGATGCTGGCGGAAGAGGGGATCCGGCGCGTCCTGTTCACCGGACATATCGGGAAGCTGGTGAAGGTCTCTGCCGGCAGGCGAAATACACATTCCAGATATGGAGACGGGCGGATGGAGGAGCTGGCGAATCTGACGCAGCCGTTTTGCCATGGCGACCGAGAGGATCTGCCGGAACGGATTCGCTCCTGCAATACGACGGAGGAGGCGACGGCGCTTCTTCTGGAGGCGGATCTGGCCGGGGAGGTATTGGAACAGATCGCCCGGAGGGTAAAGATACAGATGTAAGCGTGGGCGGATGGGCGGCTGCAGGTCGAGACGGTCGTATTTTCCTCCATTCATGCGGTGGCCGGGCAGACGAGGAACGCCGGGGCGTTTTTATCCGAGTGGAAGCGTTGGCATGGCGGGCAGCCGGGAGTGGAGGAGAGCGTATGAGACTGGCGATCATCAGCTTTACCAGAGTCGGCAGCCTGCTCTGCGGGAGGCTGGTAGAGGAGCTTCGAAAGCAGGGAGAGGAATGCCTGGGATATGTCCGGCAGAGGGATATCGAAGGGCTTAGGGGAATGCCGGGGATCCTGGCATCGGATGTTCCGGTTACAGAATGGACCGGACGGATGTTTGATCAGACAGACGGGCTGATCTACATAGGAGCGGCGGGAATCGCGGTTCGCGCCATTGCCCCGTGGCTTAAGGATAAGATGACGGATCCGGCGGTGGTCTGCGTGGACGAGCAGGGCCGATTTGCGATTTCCCTGCTTTCCGGACACGTGGGCGGCGCCAACGAGCTTGCCGGACGGGTTGCCGGGATTGTGGGGGCGACGCCTGTCGTTACGACCGCGTCCGATGGCCGGGGGCTTACGGCAATTGATGTGTGGGCGAAGGAGCATGGGCTTCTGATTTCGGATCGCCTGGAGGCAAAGCGGGTTGTCGCGGCGTTTCTGGACGGCGAGGCGGTAGGCTTTTTCAGCGATTTTGAGATAGCGGATGGAGCGCCGCGTGGTTATGCGCAGGAGCAGATATGCCGCAACAATGTCTGGGTGACGGCGAGGCGCGTGCCGGAGCCTGGCTTTGCAGACTGTCATGGCATGCGAAAAAGGCCGTCGGCAGCGGGCTCTGAGCTTGCCATGTTCTGGCCGGAGGATAGCCGGATTCTGCGCCTGATTCCAAAGGTACTATCGTTGGGAATCGGATGCCGGAAGAAAACCGCATGCGAGGCGATTGAGATTGCGGTGAGACGGGTTCTGGAGTCGAATCATCTAGATATCCGGGCGGTGTACACGATCGCCAGCGTCGATCTCAAGAAGGAGGAGCCGGGGCTTGTGCGTTTCGCCGGGCTTTTGGGAGTTCCCTTCGTCACCTTTTCGGCGGAGGAGCTGGAGAGCATAGCGGGAGATTTCACGGAATCTGAGTTTGTCCGCCGGGTGACAGGCAGCGGCTCGGTATGTGAACGCGCGGCCGTTCTCGGAGCCGGGGCGTCCGGCGCAGGGAGGCTGCTGGTTCGAAAAACCATAGAGGACGGCGTGACCGTGGCGGTAGCGTGTTCGGATCGGACAATCAGGGCGAAAACGGCAGGAAGGATGCAGGCGAATTGAGCGGCAGGACAGACGGAAACGGTGCGGTTTTGATTCTCGGAGGTACCTCAGAGGGCAGGGAGCTGGCGGAGTACGCAGAATGGAGACGGATTCCGGCGTTGGTGACCGTCGTATCTGAGTACGGAGAGAAGCTGCTTTGCCAGAGTATGCCAGGGGAGCGGTCGGCGACGGCTCCCGTAGTCGGGACCGATTTCTGTGTCCGGGTATACCGGGGCAGGCTGGACGAGGAGGCGATGGAACGGCTTTTAAAGGCCGAGTCGCCGGAATTTGTTCTGGACGCCACACATCCCTATGCCAGCCAGGTGACAGCGCTGGCTAAAAAGGTCTGCGGTCGTCTGGCGATTCCCTGTTTTCGCGTCCTGCGCCAGTCGGAGCGGCCGGAGTGTGCGAATCTGCATGAGGTGGATTCCGCAGAGGAAGCGGCAGCCTTTCTGAAA
>JAJQCO010000166.1:2235-12026 GCA_021202655.1 Clostridiales bacterium
CGGGCTGCGGGGGGAGCGTCTGAGCGCCATGCAGGGGCCGTTTTCCGCGGAGATGAATGCGGCGATGCTTCGCCAGACCGGCGCGCGCTGGCTGGTGACAAAGGAATCCGGGGGCCGCGGCGGGTTTGCCGATAAGATCAGGGCGGCGGGAGACTGCGGAGTCGGCGTGGTTGTCATAAGGCGGCCTCTGAAGGAGGAGGGAATCTCCGTGGAGGAGGCGATGCGGAGGATGGAAGCGCTCGCCCCGGAGGACAGGAGGAAGACGGAAGGCTCCGGTCGGAGCGTATGCCTGATCGGGATCGGAATGGGAGGAGGCGCGCATCTGACCCGTGAGGCGCTCGAGGCGCTTGCGGGGTGCGACGCGCTTTTCGGCGCGCCGCGGATGCTGGAGGCTGTAAAAGAGTTTGCGGGCCATGTCCCCATGGAGCCGCTGTATCAGGCCGGGAAGATCCTGGACTGGCTGACGAGGCATCCCGCCTGCAAAAACGCTGTGGCAGTCTGTTCCGGCGATACGGGATTTTACAGCGGCGGGGAGCCGCTGGCGGCTTTGCTTAAGCAAAACGGCTTTGAGGTGAGGATCTGTCCGGGGATCTCTTCGGCGGCGGCTCTGGCCGCCCGCCTGGGCTGCGGGTGGGAGGACTGGCATCTGGACAGCATGCATGGCCGGGATTCCGATCCGGCGAAGCTTTTGGAACGATATGAGAAGGTATTTCTTTTGCTCGGAGGGGAGCATGGGATCCGGGACGTCTGCCGCCGCCTGGTTTCGGGCGGATGGCAGTCCGCCCGGGTGACGGTGGGGATCCGGCTGGGATATCCCGGGGAGCAGGTAAACGCGGGAACAGCCGGGCAATATGCGCGTTACGCCGGGGACGACGGGCTTTCCTGTATGCTCATTGAGCGGACAGGGACAAAATCCGGCGAGATCAAAGGACAGGAAGGATGAGACACAGATGAGAGACGAACGATATATCCGGGGCGAGATCCCTATGACGAAGGAGGAGGTACGGGCCGTATCTCTGTCCAAGCTGGAGCTTAAGAGCGACAGCATCGTCTATGACATCGGCGCCGGAACCGGGTCGGTGACGGTAGAGGCGGCGTTTGTCGCCAGGAACGGCCATGTCTATGCGTTTGAGCAGAGACAGGAGGGATGTCGCCTGATCCGGACAAACTGCGGTCGTCTGGGAGCGAGCAATGTGACGGTCGTGCCGGGACATTGCCCGGAATCTCTGGCCGGTTTTCCGGTTCCCGACTGTGTGTTTATCGGCGGCAGCAGCGGGGAGATGGATAAGATTCTGGACACGATATACGAGCTCAATCCGCAGGTTCGTGTGGTCATCAATGTGATCGCGCTTGAGAGCCTGGAGCTGGTGATGCGGTGTCTGAGAAATCACGGCGTCGATCCGGAGGTGATCTGTGTCCAGGTGTCAAAAGCGCAGATCCGCGGAACATATCACCTGATGCAGGGGATGAACCCGATTTACGTGATCTCAGCCGGAGCGGGAATCAGGCCGAGGTTTACCAAAACGGCATCCGCCGAGCTCATCCATCCGAATATCCCCCGGGTGATGATCGCCGCGCCGACAAGCGGCGGCGGCAAGACGGTGGTCACGTCAGGTCTTCTTGCCCTGCTCACCAGAAAGGGAATCCGCTGCTCGGCGTTCAAATGCGGGCCGGATTACATAGATCCCATGTTCCACCGCTATGTGCTGGGCATCCCGGGCTGCAATCTGGACAGCTTCTTCTTGGATGAGAGAGAGCTGAGCTGCCTGTTTACGGAATACTGCCGGGAGGCCGATTTCGCGATCATTGAGGGTGTGATGGGATTCTATGACGGGGTCGGCGGCTGCACCTGCCAGGCAAGCTCCTATGACATTGCCCGGATTACGGATACGCCGGTGATCCTGTTGATGGACGGACGCAAGAGCAGCCTGTCGCTGGCGGCGGAGCTTAAGGGTTTCCGGGAATACCGTGCCGACAGCCGGATCGTCGGCGTGATTCTGAACCGCACCTCGCAGTCGGTGATGGAGAGCGTGCGCATGAGCCTGGAGGAGCAGGGGGTGGTTTGCCTGGGCGCGATCCCGGACTGTGAGGAGGCGCAGATGGAGAGCCGTCATCTGGGTCTTACGATTCCTGCGGAGCAGAAAAATCTGCGCACAAGTCTGGAGCAGTTCGCGGACAGGATAGCGGAGAGCCTGGATGTGCAGAAGATTCTTGACCTGGCCGGATATACCGGGGAGAGGCCAAAGCCGGTAACCGGCGCGATGAAGGGTCTGCCCCACCTTACAGTCTCTGATGGAGGGCGCAGACGCCGGATCGGCGTTGCCAAGGATGAGGCCTTCTGCTTTTACTATCAGGCGAATCTGGATTTTCTGCGCATGAACGGCTGGGATCTGGTCCTTTTTTCGCCTTTGCAGGATGAGCATTTGCCGGAGAATCTGGACGCGCTGCTTTTTGGGGGCGGATACCCGGAAATTTATGCGCAGCGCCTGTCCGGGAATCAGGGAATGATCGAGGACATTCGCAGAGCATATGAGAGGGGAGTGAAGATCCTGGCGGAGTGCGGCGGCTTCCTGTATTTGCATGACCGGCTGGAGGGCGCCGGCCGAAGAGAGTACGACATGGTCGGGCTGATTCATGCGAGAGGCTTCCGCACGGACAGGCGCTCCCGCCATTTCGGCTATGTGACGTTATCCGGCTCAGCCGGAACCATACGGGGTCATGAATTCCATTATTGGGACAGCACCGATCCGGGAACCGCGATGAAGGCGAAAAAGCCGGTATCCGGGGATGAGTGGAGCTGTATGCATATCAGTGAGAATCTGATTGCCGGATTCCCGCATCTTTACTATCTGTCAAGCCCGGACTGGATTCTGGATTTCCTGGGCCGGTGAGGAGACGACGATGATGCATCTGATCACAGGCGGGAGCGGGAGCGGAAAATCGGCATATGCCGAGCAGTGCGTGGCGTTAAGCGGCCTTCCGGTTCGCTATTATGTGGCGACTATGAAGCCCTACGGCGAGGAAGGAAGGCTGTGCGTGCAGAGGCACAGGCGGATGCGCAGAGATAAGAATTTCATCACAGTGGAATGCTTTGACAGCCTGGAGCAGCTTGCGCTTCCGAAAGGAGCGCCCGGAGCGGGCGCGGCTGCGCTTCTGGAATGTGTGTCAAACCTGGCGGCAAATGAGCAGTTTGACGTGGGCGGCACAGAGGATGAGATTGTGGGGCGGATTGAGCGGGGAATCCGGCGTCTGCGGGCGCAGACGGACGCGCTCTTTGTGGTGACCTGCGATGTGTCGGCGGACGGACAGGTCTATGAGGAGGAAACCATGCGCTATATCCGCCTGATGGGCAGGATAAATCAGAGACTGGCACAGCTGGCAGATGAGGTGACGGAGGTCGTATGCGGGATACCGGTACCGATAAAGGCAGGACAGAAATAAGGCGGGAGGCGGATGACGTCGGCGCTAAAAAAGGAGAGACAGATGGCAGGGCAGATCTGTGGATGAGCTTCGTCATTGCCTTTTCCATGTATTCGCGCATTCCCATGCCGATGATCGAATGGAGCGATGCGGGGATGCGGTACGCGCTCTGCTTTTTTCCGCTGATCGGCGTCCTGGCGGGCGCGGTGCAGGCAGCCGTTGCGATGCTCGCGGTTTATGCGGGACTCGGAGAGGTTGCCCGTTGTGCGATCGGAACGGCGATCCCACTTCTGCTGACAGGAGGTATTCACATGGATGGCTTCCTGGATACCGTGGACGCGAGAAGCTCCTTTTCGGAGCGGGAGCGGAAGCTGGAAATTTTAAAGGATCCGCACGCCGGGGCATTTGCCGTCACGGGCTGCGGCGTCTATCTGCTGCTTTACGCGGCGGCCTTTAGCGAGCTGGGGACGGAAGCTTTCCCGGCGCTTGTCGGCATCCATGTGATGACGCGGGCGCTCAGCGGCCTTTCGGTCACGCTGTTTCCGAAGGCGAGGAGGGACGGGCTCGCGAACACGTTTTCATCGGGGGCGCAGAGCGGGGTCGTGGACGTTGTCATGGGGTTCTGGTGGCTGGCGGCGTTTGCCTTTTTGTGTCGGCGTGTGGGGGCGGGACTGGCCTGCGTCATGGCAATGGCGGAGCTTCTGGTCTTTGCCCGCTATTACCGGATGGCGAGGAAGTAATTTGGCGGAATGACCGGCGATCTGGCGGGATTTTTTCTACAGACGGCGGAGCTGGTTCTGCTTGTCGTGCTGGCGGTCTTTCGCTAGGGAGGAGTAAGGAATGATACTGGTCATTGGAGGCAGAAGCCAGGGAAAAGCGGCCTTTGCGAGACAGCTGCTTGCGGATGCGGGCGAGGCGGGGCAGGCTGCCTGGATCACTCCGCTTGCGGACGGAGAGACGGATTCCTGGGTTCTGGCGGTCGGGGCAAGATGCATTCTGAATTTTCATGAGATGATCCGGCAGATGCTTTCCGAGGGAGTGGACACAGAGGATGTGATCCGTCTGATGATGAAATGTCCGCCGCAGGTGATCACGATGGATGAGGTGGGCTGCGGGATCGTGCCGCTTGACAGACAGGAGAGGCAGTATCGCAGGCTGTGCGGCCTGGCCGGGCAGACGCTGGCGGTGCAGGCGGATCAGGTGATCCGTATGTTTTGCGGAATCCCGGCATACATAAAGGGCGAGGCGGGAGCGTGTCCCGCGGCCCGGGAGCCCGCCGATCCGGACGGCTCGCGCGCGGAAACGGACGGGCAGGCATGAGGGAGCTGTGGAGGGAATTCCTGGCGGCGGCCTGGATCGGCGCCTGTCTTGACGCTGTGATCGGCGATCCGGAGGGGTGGTGGCACCCTGTGCGCGCCATCGGCTGGCTGATCAGCGCGCTGGAGAAAGAACTGCGGCGCGTGTTTCCGTGTACGCCCGGGGGAGAGCTGGCGGCCGGGTGTGTGTTGGCGGCGACGGTTCCGGCCTGCGCGGTCGGCGCATCAGCGGTCATTCTTCTGGCAGCCGGAAGGCTTCATCCGTATCTGCGGTTTGCCTGCATGTGCCTCATGTGCGGTCAGCTTCTGGCAGCGAAATCGCTGCGCACGGAGAGCATGAAGGTCTGTCGGGCGCTGGAAAAGGATGATGTGGAGGGCGCGCGCCGCGCGGTGTCAAGGATCGTCGGTCGTGACACGGAGAACCTGAGCGAAAAGGGGATCATCCGGGCGGCGGTGGAGACGGTGGCGGAGAATGCTTCGGACGGCGTGACCGCTCCGCTTCTGTGGATGCTGTGCTTTGGCCCGGTAGGCGGATTTTTCTATAAGGCGGTCAATACGATGGATTCCATGGTAGGGTATCGAAATGAGACCTACCTGTATTTTGGCCGGGCGGCGGCAAGGCTGGACGATGTGGTAAACTGGATTCCGGCGCGCCTGACCGCGCTTGCTTTCGTTCTGGCGGCCTTTCTGATATCCGGCTGCGACGGCAGACGTGCCTGGCGGATCTGGCGGCGCGACCGCCGCAGGCATGCAAGCCCGAATTCCGCGCAGGGTGAAAGCGCCTGCGAGGGGGCGATTGGCGTCCGACTGGCCGGAACGGCCTCCTTTTTCGGGACGCTTCACGAAAAGCCGTGGATTGGAGACGACGTCCGCCCGGTTACGGCGGACGACATCCGGAGCGCGAATGCGTTGATGCAGACCGCATATCTGCTTATCCTGCTTCTTTGGACGGCAGTCATGGCAGGGGTTGTGCTGCCATAGCATACGGCGGCAGAAAATGGCAGCGCGATATGATAGTATGAGACGACAACAGGAGACGACAGATGGAGAACATGGATCATACAGAGAGACGCAGGCATGGAGGAGAACAGGACGGGGATTCTATCGTCCATGACTTTTCCATTAATATTAATCCGCTCGGGCTTCCACAGGCCGTGCGGGAAACCCTGAGGGAGGGGATTGATTCCTGGGATCGCTACCCGGATCCCAAGTGCCGGAAACTGACGGAGGCGATCGCCGGATATCACAAAATCCCTTCCGGCTGGGTCTGCTGCGGGAACGGCGCGGCGGATCTGATCTGGCAGATTGTGAGACAGCAGAATCCCAGGCATGCGCTGGTTGTTGAACAGGCCTGCTCGGAGTACCGCTCCGCGGTGGAGAGCATTGGCAGCTGGGTGAGAACCTTTCTTCTGACCGCGGAGGACGGATTTGAGATTCACCCGGAAGCGCTGCAAAGAGAAGTGAGCGGGATGGACATGGTCTTTTTCTGCAATCCGAACAATCCGACCGGACGTATGGCGCCCTCCGGCTGTGTGGAAAAGCTGGCTCGGGCCTGTCAGGAGTCCGGTGCCGTGCTGGTGGTGGACGAGTGCTTTCTTCCGTTCCTGGAGAAGGAGGAGGACAGCGCGATTCCTTTGCTGAAGGAATTTCCGAACCTCATCGTCATCCGCGCGTTTACAAAAATTTACGCCATGGCGGGGCTGCGCCTGGGCTATGCGCTCTGCTCGGACGAGGATATGCTGGAGGCCTGTCGGCAGAAACGGCAGCCCTGGCCGATTTCCGTCCCGGCTGAGGAGGCCGGCGTGGCAGCTCTTTCTCAGACCGACTATCTGAAAGAGACGAGAAGCCTCCTTCGCCGGGAACGCCCGTTGCTTGCCCGGGGGCTTTGTGAGCTGGGCTTTGTCGTCTGTCCCGGGGAGGCGAATTTTATCTTGTTTTTTGTCCCGGGAGAGCCGCATCCCGGCTGGCTTGGAGCCCGGATGCGCGCGGAGGGGATTCTGATCCGCGACTGTTCCAATTTTATCGGACTTGGTCCGGGATATTACCGGGTCAGTGTCCGCACGCCCGGAGAAAACCGGTATTTGCTTGAGAAGCTGGAAAGGGGAATCACCGATGAGTTTGTACCGCCTGATTCTGGTGGATGACGAGGAAGAAATCCGCGAGGGGATCATTCGCAAGATCCCGTGGGAGAAGCTCGGCTTTGCAGTTGTGGGAGATGCGGAAAATGGTCAGGATGCGCTGGAGCTTATTGAGCAGCAGGAGCCGGATGTCCTGATGACGGATATCCGCATGCCGTACATGGACGGGCTTGAACTGACGAAGCGCATCCATCAGAAATACCCGTCCATGAAGGTCCTGATTTTTTCCGGATACGATGATTTTGAGTATGCGAAGCAGGCGATCAGCCTGGGAGTGGCTGAGTACATTTTAAAACCGGTCAATGTGGAGGAGCTGAGCCAGATCCTGACCAGGGTAAAGGAAAGTCTGGATGAGGAAATCCGCCAGAGGCGCGACCTGGATCGCCTGCGGAAGGGCTACCGGGAAAGCCTTCCGATCCTGCGGGAGCTGTTTTTAAATGAGCTGGTCAGCGGAAACGCCCGCACGGGGCAGATTACAGAAAAGCTGACGGAGTATGGCATTGACCTGTTGGGAGCACGCAAATGGATCGCGGCGGCGATCTGTCTGGAGCCTGCGGGCGCGCCCGGCTTTTCTGATTTCCACCAGAAGGAGTTGGCTACGATTTCGGTAACCGGTCTGATGGAGGATCAGCTGAAGGGGTATTTTCGCGTCGCCATGTTCCGCTCGACACAAGGCCTGATTCTTCTGGCTGCGATTGACCGGGAAAATACGCAGACCGGAATTATTGACCGGTTGGGTGAAATCTGCAGGGAATGTCGCAGATTTCTTGAGATGACAGTGACGATTGGCATCGGGCACAGCTGCCAGTCTCTGGAGGACGCGCCCGCTTCTTATCAGTCTGCGCTGGACGCGTTGGGCTACCGGGCCATTGTGGGCGCGGGCCAGACCATTTATATCAACGATGTGGAGCCGGTGAGCCAGGGAAATCTGCAGCTGGACGGGAAGGATGAGGCGGATCTGATTGCCGCGGTCAAATTCGGTTCGGAGGAGGAAATCCATAGCGTGATCCATCGCCTGGCCGGAAAGATGGAGGACGCCAGGGTCCATATCCGTCAGCAGCAGATCTACCGGCTTTTGGTGGTTCATGTTTTCATTCAGATGATCCAGCAGCACGGGCTGGACGTCAATGAGATCCTTCCGCCCGAGCGGCAGCTTTCGGAGATCTGGTATATGGCTCGTGAGGGCGGAGCATTCGAGCAGAAAATGGTGGAAATCGCGCTCCGGATCAATGAGAAAATCAGCCTGGAGCGCGACAATAAGGGGCGGCAGCTGATCCTGGAGGCGTTGCAGTATATTCAGGAGCATTATCAGAATCCGGATCTGTCTGTGGAAATGATCTGTCGAAAGCTGCATATGAGCCAGGCGTATTTTTCCACCCTGTTTAAGAAGGAAACCGGGCAGACCTATGTCGCCTATCTGACGGAGCTTCGGATGAACAAGGCGGTTGAGCTTCTGAATACGACGGATGACAAGACCTATGTGATCGCCGGGAAGGTGGGGTATCAGGAGCAGAATTATTTCAGCTATGTGTTTAAAAAACGGTTCGGCATGTCGCCGACAAAATTCCGCGGCATGCAAAAGCGGGAGTGACGGGCATGAACAGAAAATCTGGCGGCTTTTTTGGAAAGAACGCCGGCATCCGGCAGACGATTTATCTGTATTTTACGGTCAGTGCGCTGGCGACGATCGCGCTGATCGGCGTTTCCCTGTGGGGAAGGCTGTCCGGGCAGTTTTCTGAGACCTTGCGGGAAGAGAACCAGATGCTGATGAGGCAGGTCAATCTGTCGGTGGACGGTTGGCTGCGCCAGGCGATGAAGTTGTCGGATTCCCTGTATTACGGAGTGATCAAGAATGCGGATGTGACGTCGGAGCAGGTGAATGGCGAGATGACCCTTCTCTACAACAACAACAGGGACAGCGTTGCCAACATTGCCCTCTTCTCAGAGGACGGCGAGCTGCTTTCCGCCGTGCCGGCGACGAGGATGAAGGATGGATATGACGTCTGCGCGCAGGAGTGGTTTGAGGGCGCCCTGGAGCGGACGGACAATCTGCATTTTACGACTCCGCATGTGCAGCATATCTTTGACAACAACGACGGTCAGTATCGCTGGGTCATATCCATGTCCCGCTCGGTGGAGCTCATTCACGGAACCTCGACGGAGCAGGGCGTGCTTTTGGTTGATATGAGCTATACCAGCCTGCGGCAGCTCCTGGAAAATATCCGGCTGGTCAACGGCGGTTATCTGTATCTGGTCGGCGGCATGGGAGAGGTGATTTATCATCCGCAGATGCAGCTTCTGGGTTCCGGATTTTCTGAATTTGAGGAAGAAGGTGCGGAGGATGTCTCCTCGTACCGCGACGGCAGCTATCTGGAAAGCGTTCGGGGAGAGAAGCGGGATATCACGGTCCGGACGGTCGGCTACACCGGATGGAGGCTGATCGGCGTCGTGCCGGAGCAGGGAGTCGCGTTAAACAACCAGAAAACGAATCTCTTTATGGTATTTCTGGTCGCCCTTTTTTTGTTTATTCTGATTCTTATCAACGCGCTGATTTCCTCCATGATTACAACGCCGATCCGGAATCTGGAGAAGTCGGTCAACGCGATTGAGGAGGGAAATCTGGAGGCAGAGGTTTATGTGGGCGGCTCCTATGAGATCCGTCATCTGGGCCGTTCGATCAGAAATATAACCGGCCAGATCCGGAAGCTGATGAGCGATATTGTGGCGGAGCATGAGGCCAAGAGAAAGAGTGATTTTGCCATGCTCCAGGCCCAGATCAATCCTCATTTTCTGTACAATACGCTCGATATTCTCGTGTGGATGATTGAAAACGGGCAGAAGGAGGAGGCGGCCCAGGTGGTCACGGCGCTGGCGCGGTTTTTCCGCATCAGCCTGAGCGGAGGACGCAGCATCATAC
>JAJQCO010000133.1 GCA_021202655.1 Clostridiales bacterium
TTTAAGACGGGGAAGCGGGCGCTCATCACGAGCAGCCCGATCATGAACAGCAAGGGCGAGATCGTCCTTGTTATTACGAATGTGCGCGATATTACGGAGCTGTATCATCTGCAGGAGGAGACGACGCATCTTCGTCACGAGGAGAAGAAGCGGCGTGAGGAGCTGCGCCATGCGCAGACCAGCACCGCGGAGCAGGGAGGCCTGATCGCGGTCGATTCCAAGACGGTCGGGATTCTTTCCATGCTGGATAAGGTGGCGCCCTTAGATACCACGGTTATCTTTCTGGGAGAGACCGGCGTCGGCAAGGAGGTCTTTGCCAAATACATCTATGAGAACAGCGCGCGCAACGGTAAGCCCTTTATCAAGGTCAACTGTGGCGCTATCCCCGAGAATCTGGTAGAGAGCGAGCTGTTCGGCTACGAAAAGGGCGCTTTTACCGGAGCCGACAAAAATGGCAAGATGGGCGTGTTTGAGGTCGCCAACACCGGGACGATCTTTCTGGACGAGGTGGGCGAGCTGCCGCTCAATATGCAGGTGAAGCTTCTGCGTGTGCTGCAGGAGCAGGAGTTTGAGCGGATCGGAAGCCGCAAGCCGGTGAAGGTAGACGTCCGCGTTCTGGCGGCCACGAACCGGAATCTGGAGGACATGGTGGCGAACGGCCAGTTCCGCCAGGATCTGTATTACCGGCTGATGATCTTTCCGCTCCGGATTCCGCCGCTGCGCGAGCGCCTGTCCGACATCGTGCCGTTGGCGCAGCTTTTCCTGTCTCAGCTCAATAAAAAGTATGTCATGAAAAAATATTTCTCGCCGCTGTCCATCAGTGTGATGCGAAACTATGACTGGCCCGGAAACATCCGCGAGCTGCGCAACATCGTAGAGCGCGCGGTCATTGTCAGCAACGGAGACGAGATTACGCCGGAATCCCTTCACCTGTATCCGGTCACGGAGCGACCGGATTCGCAGACACATCTGCTACCGCCGGTGGGGGATTTAAAGAGCGCCATGCAGGCGCTGGAGCTGGAATATATCAACCATGCCTACGAGACCTTCGGGAATGTCCGCGAGGCGGCTGCCAGTCTCGGCATGACGGCGTCCACCTTCGTGCGCAAGCGCCAGCGCTTCCAGGAAGGGATCGCGCAGGAGGGCGGTTCCGGAGACGAGAGATAGGGAAAGAGTGAAAAGGTGAAAATCTGGCAAGAGTTTTAGCGGACATGTTTCGACTGGTGAATGAGTAGTGGCTATATAAGATTAAAAGAAACTGGATATTTGAACATAGCCAGTCGTGCGGTATGATTCTCCTGTACATATAGACGACAGGAGGATGAAGCACATGTCAGAGAATCGTTATGAGTTGAATAAAAACCTTGCGCAGATGCTCAAGGGCGGCGTGATTATGGATGTGACGACGCCGGAGCAGGCGAAGATCGCGGAGGAGGCGGGCGCTTGTGCGGTCATGGCGCTGGAACGGATTCCGGCGGATATCCGCGCGGCGGGCGGGGTATCCCGTATGAGCGACCCGAAGATGATCCGGGGAATTCAGGAGGCCGTGTCGATCCCGGTCATGGCCAAGTGCCGGATCGGTCATTTTGCGGAGGCGCAGATTCTGCAGGCGATTGAGATTGATTACATTGATGAGAGCGAGGTGCTTTCTCCGGCGGACGATCAGTATCATATTGATAAGACGAAATTTGATGTGCCGTTTGTCTGTGGCGCGAGAGATCTCGGTGAGGCGCTGCGCCGGATCGGTGAGGGCGCGGCAATGATCCGCACCAAGGGTGAGCCGGGTACGGGCGATGTGGTGCAGGCAGTCCGGCATATGCGGCGGATGCAGGCGGAGATCCGCCGGGTTGCTTCGATGACGGAGGATGAGCTTTTTGAGGCCGCGAAGGAGCTGCGGGTTCCGTATGATCTGATTCGCTATGTCCATGAGCATAAAAAGCTTCCGGTGGTGAATTTCGCAGCCGGCGGCGTGGCGACTCCGGCAGACGCGGCTTTGATGATGCAGCTTGGCGCGGAGGGTGTCTTTGTCGGCTCCGGGATCTTCAAGTCCGGCAACCCGGCAAAGCGGGCGTCTGCGATCGTCAAGGCAGTGACCAATTACACCGACGCAAAGATGCTGGCGGAGCTTTCGGAGGATCTGGGAGAAGCGATGGTCGGCATCAACGAGCAGGAGATAGCCCTTCTGATGGCAGAGAGAGGGCAATGAGGATGAGGATAGCGGTTCTGGCTCTACAGGGAGCCTTTGCGGAACATGAGCGGATACTTTCCGAACTGGGAATTTCTTCCTTCGAGATCCGGCAGAGGCCGGATCTCGGCCGCTCGTTTGACGGCCTGATTATTCCGGGCGGAGAGAGTACCGTCCAGGGGAAGCTGTTGCGGGAGCTGACTCTCTTTTTGCCGCTGCGGGATGCGATTGCCTCCGGCCTTCCGGTGTTCGGAACCTGTGCGGGTCTTCTGCTGCTTGCGAGGCGGATTCGCAACGATGACCGGGCTCATCTGGCAACGATGGACATTACGGCGGTTCGCAACGCCTACGGCAGGCAGCTTGGCAGCTTTCACACCGAGGCGGACTTTCAGGGAATCGGCAGGATTCCCATGACGTTTATCCGGGCGCCGTACATAGAGGAGGCTTCCGGCGACGCCACGGTTCTGGCGACAGTCAATGGACAAATCGTTGCGGCAAGGCAGGGAAATCAGCTTGTGACTGCCTTTCACCCGGAGCTGGATCAGGATCTGTCGGTGCATGCCTATTTTGCCTCGATGATTGAGAAGAACATGAAGACAGAGTGGAAGGCCGCGAGCGCGGGCTGAAGCTACAGGACCTGCCACCGGCAGCTCCTTTCGTATACTCAGGCAGAAGAAAGCCTTCGCATGGTTGTGATTCCACATCCGTGCGAAGGCTTTTGTCATGTGTGTTGAATTAGTTTTTCTTGGTGCGGATTTCATCCTTTACCATCTGGATGAAAGCGTCCAGCTCCGCCTCTGAGGTTTCGCCGTTGCGGCTGCGGACGTTGATATTTCCTGCTTCCGCCTCCTTCGCGCCGAGCACCAGCATGTACGGCACGCGGTCAACCTGCTGCGCCTCGCGGATCTTGTAGCCGATCTTCTCATTGCGATCGTCCAGCACGACGCGGAAGCCGGCATCCTTTAATTTCTCCGTCACCTGTCTTGCATAGTCTAGGGTCTTCTCGCTGACCGGAAGCACCTTTACCTGCGTCGGAGCCAGCCAGGTCGGGAAGCGTCCCTTGGTCTCCTCGATCAGGTAGGCCATGAAGCGGTCGAGGGTTCCCATAATCGCCCGGTGGAGGACGACCGGCGTCTTCTCGCTGCCGTCGCTGTCCACATAGGTCAGCTCAAATTTTGCCGGCAGGCAGAAGTCAAGCTGACAGGTGGAGAGCGTGTATTCAGCGCCGACCGCCGGTTTCACGTTGACGTCGAGCTTCGGGCCATAGAAAGCCGCCTCGCCGATTTCCTCGGTGAAGGGAATCTCCAGCTCCTTTAATACCTCGCGCAGCGCATTTTCCGCTTTCTCCCACATCGCGTCATCGTCGTGATACTTCTTTTTATCTGCCGGATCGCGGAGGGAGAGCACACACCGGTAATCTGTGCTGCCGAAATCCTTGTACACGTCAAAGATCAGATCGCACACCGCAGCGACTTCACTCTTGATCTGCTCCGGCGTCACAAAGAGGTGGGCGTCGTTCTGACAGAAATGACGCGCACGCTCAATGCCCTTTAATGTTCCGCTCGACTCAAAGCGGAAATCATGACCGATTTCGCCGATCCGAATCGGAAGCTGACGATAGGAATGCGGGCGGTTTGCGTAGATTTTCATATGGTGCGGGCAGTTCATCGGGCGGAGAACAAAATTCTCTCCCTCAACCTCCATTGCCGGGAACATGTTTTCCTTATAGTGATCCCAGTGGCCGGAGGTCTTATACAGGTTTACGGTGCCGACACAGGGGGTCAGGACATGCTGATAGCCCAGCTTCCGCTCCTTCTCCTTGATATAATTTTCCAGCTCCTGCCAGACGATATAGCCCTTCGGCAGGAACATCGGCAGACCCTTTCCGATCAGGTCGTCCGTCATGAACAGCCCCATCTCCTTGCCAATCTTGCGATGGTCGCGCGCACGGGCTTCCTCCTGCTGCTTTTCCCAGGCATCCAGCTCCTCCTGATTTCGGAAAGCCACGCCGTTGATGCGGGTCAGCATCTTGTTTTCTTTGTCATTCTTCCAGTAGGCGCCGGACTGCTGCGTGATCTTAAAGGCCTTAAGCGCCTTGGTGTAGGTCAGGTGCGGCCCCACGCACATATCGATATACTCGCCCTGCTGATAGAAGCTGATGACCGCGTCCTCGGGCAGATCGCCGATGTGCTCCACCTTGTACTTCTCGCCGCGTTCTTCCATCAGGGCGATCGCCTCCGGGCGGGACAGGATGAATGGCTTTACCGCCAGATTCTCCTTCGTGATCTTCTTCATCTCTTTTTCGATCGCCGCCAGGTCTTCGTCGCTAAGCTTTTCGTCGCCGAGATCCACGTCATAGTAGAATCCGTTTTCCGTCGCCGGGCCGTATGCGAAGTCCGCCTGTGGGTGCAGACGCTTGATGGCCTGCGCCATGACATGCGCCGCCGTGTGGCGCAGGATATGCAGCTCTTCCTCCTGCGGGCATTCGGCGACCGTGCCGTCCTTGTAAATCATCTTCATGTTTGACATCCTCCTGTCGTTATAGTAAATCCCCATGCGCTGCTGTCGCGGCGCACCACCACGCATGAAAGTCAGCTGCTCCGCGCTTACGCGCTCCCGCAGCTGCCGCCAGTATTCGCAATCCGGGCTATCGCCCTACTTGCTCATACCGGCTTGGTTGCCAAATGTCTGTACGTCCTTGCGTGCAAGCACGCAGTCCGTACAGCCGCTTGGCAACACTTTCACTATAAAAAACGCCCCACCCCGAACAATTCTTATCGGGGTGAAGCGGTCGCTCCACGGTTCCACCCGAATTGTGCGCGTTCACGCACCACTCGTGTCCGTTGGTAACGGGTCGTCGCCCGGCAGGGGTTCGCCCCTGCGCTCAACGGTGGTAAGCTTCCGGTTTTCCGCCAGACCGCTTTCAGCTATATGCGATCCTCTCTGTGACATTCCCCGAAATCCGTTTGTCCGTCTCAACGCTTTGTGCGAGATGAGGTTTGCCGCAGCGAAACTGTCCGCCGCAGCCTGTTCTTATGATACTCCAGCAAAATCAGAAAGTCAAGTACGTTTACTTTTTACCAAAAATATAGTATCATGATGATATCAAGGGCGAAAGTCCATAAAGCATCGGAGAGGGCTTGCACTCTCTTATCTGAACGAAGGAGAACAGACGGTTATGAAATATGATTATGTCCTGGTCGGCAGCGGCCTGTACGCGGGAGTCTGGGCGCATGAGGCGCGAAAAGCAGGGAAGACCTGCCTTGTGGTGGAAAAGAGGAATCACATCGGCGGAAATGTTTACTGTGAGGATGTGGAGGGAATTCATGTCCATAAGTATGGCGCTCACATTTTCCACACGAGCGACCGGGAGGTGTGGAGCTATGTCAATGAGCTGGCGGAATTCAATCGTTATACGAACAGCCCGGTGGCGAATTATAAGGGCGAGATGTATAACATGCCCTTCAATATGAATACCTTCAGTAAGATGTGGGGAATCCGCACACCGGCCGAGGCGCAGGCGATCATTGAGGAGCAGCGGGCGGCGATCAGCGGGGAGCCGAAGAATCTCGAGGAGCAGGCGATCCGCCTGGTTGGCACAGATATCTATCAGAAACTGGTAAAGGGATACACGGAAAAGCAGTGGGGACGTGACTGCAAGGATCTGCCGGCATTTATCATCCGCAGGCTTCCGGTGCGTTTTACCTATGATAACAATTATTTCAATGATCTCTATCAGGGAATTCCGATCGGCGGCTATAATGTGATCGTGAACCGGCTGTTTGAGGGCTGCGACGTGGAGACCGGCGTGGATTACCTGGAGAAGAAGGACTTCTATGACAGCCTGGGCGAGCGCGTCGTCTATACCGGCATGATTGACGCATATTACGGCAACCGCTTCGGCAAACTGGAGTACCGCACCGTGCGTTTTGAGACAGAGCTTCTGGATATGGAAAATTATCAGGGCAACGCGGTGATCAACTATACGGATCGCGAGACGCCCTATACCCGCATCATCGAGCACAAGCATTTTGAGTTCGGCGCCCAGGAAAAGACGGTGATTTCAAGGGAATACCCGTCCGAGTGGAAGGAGGGCATGGAGGCCTATTATCCGGTCAATGACGCCAGGAATCAGGCGCTGTATCAGCAATATGTGCAGCTGGCGGCAAAGGAGGAGCATGTGATCTTTGGCGGTCGGCTGGCAGAGTATAAGTATTATGATATGGATAAGGTGATCCGCTCGGCTCTGGATCGGATCGGAGAGCTGGGAATCTGAGCGAAAGCCGGATCCAGAATAAGGACAGGGGAGGACACGGAGCATGAATGTCGTCTATGCGTCCAATGACGCTTACGCAAGACATCTGGGAGTGTCAATGTGCTCTCTGTTTGACAAAAACCCGGATGAAAAAGAGATCCGGGTTTTTGTGCTTTCCATGGGACTTTCCACGGGGAGCAGGAGGGCGCTTGGTTCCATTGCGAAGCAGTATCAGAGAGAGCTTTCCTTCCTCGAGATGGATGATCTGAAGGAACGTCTCCGGTGTACGGAGGAACATCCGGGGGAGAGAATGGCAGCGGAGATATCGTCCGGAGCAGAAGAAGAGGCGGCTTTGCATGAGTCAGTCCGCGGGTGTGAGCCGGATACCGGGGTCTATGACATCAGCATTATGCTGCGGCTGTTCATGGGAGAGGCGCTGCCGGAGGACGTGGAGCGGGTGCTTTATCTGGACTGCGATACCGTAGTGGCGCAGCCGATTGGCGCCCTGTGGCGGACGGATCTTCTGGGCAATGTAGTCGGCGCGGTGATGGAGCCGACGATCTATCCGGAGGTGAAGGAAGCCATCGGCCTCGCGCCGGAGGATCCGTATTTCAATTCGGGCGTCCTGCTGGCAGATCTGAGACAATGGCGAAAAACCGGCGTCCAGAAAGCGCTTCTGGATTTCTGGCGCAAAAAGAGCGGCAGGCTGTTTGCCAGTGACCAGGATGTGATCAACGGAACGCTCGCAGGCAGGGTGAAAATCCTTTCGCCGAGGTATAATTTTTTCCCAAATTACCGATATTTTTCCTATGCGACGCTGGCGCGCCATGCGGCAAGCTGGCATGCCGTATCGAGGGAAGAATTTGCGGAGGCGAAGCGGCATCCGGCCATCATTCATTACATGGGAGACGATCGCCCGTGGATCGCCGGGAACCGCAATCATTACCGGCGGGCATATGAGAAATATCTGGAGATGACGCCCTGGGCCGGGACGCCCCGCGAGGAGGGGAAACGGTTTTACATGCTGTTGTACCATCTGATGGACTACACGACGGCGGTCTGTCCGGCGATGCGTTGGGAGATCAGCCGCAGGATGGGGATGAAGTGGGCGGCGAGGAAGAAGTGAAAGGCAGGAATTATGATAACCGTATTGATGGCGACGTATCAGGGAGAGGACTATCTGGAGCAGCAGCTGGATTCCATTCTGGCGCAGACCATGCCGGTGCGGATTCGGATCTCAGACGACGGCTCTGCGGACCGCACCAGAGAGATTCTGGAGAACTATCGGGCGTGGTATCCGGATCAGATTATCCTGGATTACCGGGAGAAAAGTGGAGCGCAAAAGACCAGCCGCGTTCCGGCGGCGGCACAGAATTTTTTCTGGCTGATGGAGCGCGAGCGGGAGGCGGGAGAGAGCGATTATATCCTGCTTTCTGACCAGGACGACGTGTGGGTGAACGACAAGGTAAAACGCCTTCTGGCGCGGATGAAACGGCTGGAATCGGAGACGGCAAAGGAGTGTCCGATCCTGCTTCACTCCGATATGGAGGTGATCGACGCCGACGGAGAGACGATCCACCCCTCGTTCTTTCAATATCAGGGATGCAGCCCGGCGCGGATGAGTCTGGCGGAGATTCTGGTGGAAAATCCGGTCACAGGAGGCACGGTGATGATGAACCGCGCGCTCCTTACGCTGGCGGGCGTTAGGCCACGGGCCTGCTGTATGCATGACTGGTGGCTGGCGCTTGTCGCCTCTGCGTTTGGGATGATCGACTGGATAGAAAGCCCGCTGTCCCAATATCGCCAGCATGGGAAAAACGCGCTGGGAGCTTGTGAGGCGACCGGCTTGGGACTGGTTCGGCAGATGCTTCGGCGGCCTGACCGGGGAGCGGAGGTCCGGGAAAATTATCGCAGGATGATGAACCAGGCGCTGGCATTCGGCAAAAAATACGGGGCGTATCTGGAGTCGCGGCAGCGCGAGGTTCTCCGGGCATTTCTGACGCTTCCCGAAGAGAATCCGGCAAAGAGAATGCAGAGTATCATGCGATATGGTTTTCAGAAAAATTCCCGCCTGCAGACGGCGGCCATGTGTGTGACCATTCCGAATCTGAGGCGCGATACAGGAAAACATGATAACAAACAGGCGTAAGGCGACGGGCGTCAAAGCGGTAGGCGGACAGGAGATCTGCCGGGATACAGACGATGTTGTGAAGGAGATTCCATCACCATGAAACTGAATTGTGTGATTTTAAATTATAATGATGCGGAGACGACGGCGACGCTGGTGAGGCGGATCCGCGATTACGATGTTCTGGAAAACATTGTGGTCGTAGACAACTGCTCGACAGACGATTCTCTGGCGAGGCTGAAAGCGCTGCAGGACGAAAAGGTGGCTGTCATCGCCTCAGGGAAAAACGGCGGCTATGGTTACGGGAACAACCTGGGCGTCCGCTACGCGGCGAAGGAAAACGGCGCCACGCATATCCTGATCGCGAATCCGGATGTGGATTTTTCTGAGGCATGTGTACGTGCCATGCAGCAGATTTTTAAACGTCATCCGGAGGTCGGCGTGGTGAGCGCCAGGATGCATGACGCGACGTACCGGGATTTAAAAAATGCATGGCCCTGCCGCACCTATTTCGGAGAGCTGCTCGCCATGGAGCCGGTGAGCCGCCGCCTTTTCCGAAGATGCCTGGAGTATCCGCAGTCATATTTTGCCGGGAAAAAGGCCGTTTATGTGGACACGGTACACGGCTCCCTGCTGATGATTGACGCCGCAAAATTCCTTAGCTGCGGCGGCTATGACAAGCACATGTTTCTGTATCAGGAGGAGTCCGTGCTGGCCCGGAAGATGAAGGCAGGCGGCTTTTGCAGCGTGCTTCTTTTAAATGTCGGCTACCGGCACGCGCATTCCGCTTCGGTCAGTAAGACCTTTTCGGGACAGATGGAGAGGCAGAGAATGCGGGAAGCGAGCCTGCTCTATTATATGGAGCGTTATCTGAGGATCGGCCCGGTGAAAAAATGCTTTGCAAAGCTATGGTTTCTGGCCATCCGGGGGGAGATCGCGGTCGCGGAGACGGTGGCCGGACTCAGACGTGGCTTTAAATAGGCGATGACAATTGTTGTATACTCTAACTTCCACGATGGTTGATAATGCCGTCTGTGTTTTGATCCCGAGGAAACAAGGAGGACGCAGAAGAGATTACAGAACTTTGGAGAGGAAGATCTGCGTCCGCTCCTCCTTAGGATTGGAGAAGATTTGTTGAGGAGTGCCCTGTTCCAGAATGCTGCCACCGTCCATAAATAGAACCCGAGTGGCGACCTCCCGTGCAAATCCCATTTCATGGGTGACCACTATCATAGTCATTCCATCATCTGCCAGCTCCTTCATTACGTCCAGTACTTCGCCCACCATTTCCGGATCCAAGGCAGAGGTGGGTTCATCAAAGAGCATAACCTGGGGCTTCATGGCTAGAGCGCGGACAATAGCAATCCGTTGCTTCTGACCTCCAGAGAGCTGGGAAGGAAATGAGTTGGCCTTGTCTGCCAATCCGACACGGTGCAGTAAGTTCATGGCATTTTCTTCTGCTTCTTCCTTGCTCATTCGTTTGAGTCGTACCGGAGCCAGTGTCATATTTTTGAGTACAGTGAGGTTGTTGAACAGGTTGAAGTGCTGGAACACCATTCCCATCTTCTGGCGCATTTGATTGATGTTAGTTTTGCGGTTAGTCATAGACACCCCGTCAAAAATAATCTCACCACTGGTGGGCATTTCCAACAGATTAAGACAGCGCAGGAAGGTGGATTTGCCGGAGCCAGAGGGGCCAATAATAACCACTTTTTCACCCTCTTTAATGTGTTCCGTAATGCCGCAAAGCACCTTGTTGTTACCAAAGCTCTTGTGCAAATCGTTAACGACGATCACTTTCGCGCAGCCTCCTTTCCAACTTCCCTTGGAGCCAGGTTAATATCATGACTAAAGCCAGGTATATTACAGCAGTGCCTACCAACGGGAACATAGCCTCGTAGGTACGACTATAGATTCCCTGGGCAGCATAAAGCAGTTCTTTGCCGCCAATGCAGGTAATCAGCGAGGTGTCCTTAAGCAGAATAATGAATTCATTGCTCAGGGCTGGAAGTACTGCCTTGAAGGCCTGAGGAATGACAATATAGCGCATGGTGTCAATGTAACCCAAGCCCAGGGAACGACCGGCCTCTGCCTGGCCAGGATCCAAAGACATGAGACCGCCGCGGATAATCTCCGACACATAGGCGCCAGAGTTGATGCCCAACGTTAAAGCGCCCACAGCGGTAAAGTTGCGGCTGCTGGAGAAGATGACCATTCCCATAATGAGCAACTGAACCATCATTGGTGTGCCACGAATGACTGTGGTATAGATAGAGCAGACAACGTTAAGCACACCCAAAAGGGGATTGCGGTGACCAGGTAATTGCTGGTCATGGGCAGTACGCAGCATAGCCACCAAAACGCCAAAAATAATACCGATGATCAGTGCTATGGCTGTAACCAACAACGTGGTGCCCACACCGTTCAGATATTGTTTCCACCGGTCAGCTTCAATAAAGGCCTGATAGAATTTGACATAGAAATTCTGCCAGAACGTGACCTCCTCACCGCTGGAAATCAATGCCTTCCATTGGGTATAGTATTCCAAAAAAACGGCCCCCTCTCTTTTCTAAAAAGTAGCACAAAGAGGGCGAGATTAGTCGCCCCCTTTGTCAGACAGATGAAATATTACTCAGCAGTAATGTACTTATCCACAATGGACTGGATGGTACCGTCGGCGGTCAGCTCTTCCAGGGCATTGTTGACTGCATCAACAAGAGCAGTGTTGCCTTTTGCCATACCAATGGCGTACTCTTCACTGACATACTCGGTGTCCAGAATAGTCAGTCCGGCATTGGCATTAACGAACTCCTGGGCGGGAGCACTGTCGATAACCACGCAGTCCACCTGGCCATTCATCAGTGCCTGGACAGCAGTGATGCCGTTGTCGTAGGCAACAACATGATCCTCACCATAGTCATCGGTGCAGTAAATGTTGCCGGTGGTAGCACGCTGGGTGCCGATAATATAATCTCCCAGCGTGTCAACGGTTACCTCAGAACCCTCAGGGACAATGACGACCTGTACACCAGTGGCATAGGAGTCAGAGAAGTTCATAACCAGCAGACGATCCTCAGTGACAGAAACGCCAGCCATGACGATGTCGCTCTTGCCCTGCTGCACAGCCAGCAGCGCAGAGTCAAAATCCATGTCATCAATCTGGAGTTCAAGCCCCAGCTTTTCGGCGATGGCGGTGGCAATTTCCACATCAATGCCCTCGAAACCGCCGTCATCGGTGGTCATCTCATAGGGAGGGAAGGCAGCGGTGGTGCTCATGGTGAGCATGCCCTCGGTAACTGTTGTGAAGGTGGCCGACTCTTCTTCAGTGCTGGATGATTCCTCAACGCTGGATTCTTCCTCAGTGTTGGACGCTTCTTCGGTGGAGGATTCAGAGCCTGATGTGGTAGTATCACTTGTGGAAGTGCCGCTGGAACCGCAGGCGGCCAGAGCCAGAC
>JAJQCO010000154.1 GCA_021202655.1 Clostridiales bacterium
GTATATGAACAATATATGAACGAAGTGTTAACAAAATGATAAGGAGGATAAAATGGCAGAAGAAAAGCAGCGCAAGACGATTGTGATCGGCCACAAGAACCCGGATACGGATTCGATCTGTTCAGCGATTTGTTACGCAAGGCTGAAGACTCTGCTCACCGGCGGTGAGTATGAGCCGGGGCGGGCGGGTCCGGTCAGCGCTGAGACTCAGTACGTGCTGGATTATTTCCATGTGGAAGCGCCCAGGCTGATCGAGAATGTGAAGACGCAGGTGAAGGATATTGAGATCCGGCGGACGAAGGGCGTGGACCGCGGAATTTCCCTGAAAAAAGCGTGGAATATCATGCAGGATGCCAACGTCGTGACGTTGTCCGCGGTGGACGAGGAGGGAAATCTCGAGGGGCTGATTACGGTCGGCGATATCACCAAATCCTATATGAATATCTACGACAGCAGCATTCTCTCCAAGGCGAAGACGCAGTACAGCAACATCATTGAGACGCTGGAAGGCGCCATGGTTGTGGGAGAGGAGGAGGCGTTTTTCGACCAGGGGAAGGTCCTGGTTGCGGCGGCGAATCCGGACATGATGGAGTATTACATCGAGCCGCATGACCTTGTGATCCTCGGCAACCGCTATGAATCGCAGCTGTGCGCGATCGAGATGGAGGCAGACTGCATCATCGTCTGCGAGGGCGCGGCGGTGTCCATGACGATCCGCAAGCTGGCGCAGCAGCATGGCTGCACGGTGATCACGACGCCCTATGATACATACACGGCGGCCCGTCTGGTGAGCCAGAGCATGCCGATCCGTTATTTTATGAAGACGGAAAAGCTCCTTACCTTTGACGAAGGGGATTATATTGACGATATCCGGGACATTATGGCGAGCAAGCGTTATCGCGATTTCCCGATTCTGGATCATGAAGGCAAGTATATCGGGATGATTTCCCGCAGGAATCTGCTGGGCGCGCGGGGCAAGCAGATCATCATGGTGGATCACAATGAGAAGGCTCAGGCGGTGGACGGCATCGAAAACGCGCAGATTATCGAGATCATTGACCATCATAAGCTGGCGGCTGTGGAGACGATCACACCGGTCTTTTTCCGGAATCAGCCGCTGGGCTGCACGGCGACGATCATCTATCAGATGTATAATGAGAACAATCAGACGATCGACCAGACGACAGCCGGGCTGCTTTGCAGCGCGATCATCTCAGACACACTTCTGTTCCGCTCGCCGACATGCACTCCGGTGGATAAGATCGTCGGACTGGCTCTTGCCAAGATGGGCGGGATCGACATTGAGAAGTTTGCGGGCGATATGTTTGCCGCAGGCAGCGATCTGAAGAATAAGACGGATCAGGAAATCTTCTATCAGGATTTCAAGCGCTTTTCTGTCGGCAAGATTAATTTTGGCGTGGGACAGATCAGCTCGCTCAACAGTGAGGAGCTGGATCAGATCCGGGAGCGCCTGGTTCCATATCAGAGAAAAGTGCAGGAAGAGACCGGCCTGGATATGGTGTTCTTTATGCTGACGAATATTCTGACGGAGTCAACGGAGCTTCAATGTGTGGGCAAGGGCTCCACCGAGCTGGTGCTGAACGCGTTTCATATCGATTCGGAGGACAGGAATGCGGTTTCCATCTCGCTGCCCGGCGTCGTGTCCAGAAAAAAACAGCTGATTCCGGCGCTTCTCGTGGCGGCGGAGGCTTAATTCGAACAGGAAGGGAGAGACAGAATATGGCAAAACAGGAGTGGCGCGGCGGCAATATGCTGAATCCGGTTCCGGCGATTATGGTGAGCGTGTGTCGACCGGGCGAGAAACCGAACATCATCACGCTGGCCTGGGCAGGCACGATTTGTTCCGATCCGCCGATGCTTTCGATTTCCGTGCGGAAGGAGCGGTATTCTTATGATATTCTGACGGAAACCGGCGAATTTGCGGTGAACCTGGTAAACCGGGACTTAGTTTATGCCGCGGACTATTGCGGCGTGAAATCCGGCCGCGATGTGGACAAATTCGCGGATATGAAGCTGACGCCGGTCGCGCTTCCTCATATCGGCGCGTCGGGGATCGAGGAGAGCCCGCTGATCATGGAGTGCAGGGTGAAGCAGCGGATCCCGCTCGGGTCGCACGATATGTTCCTGGCAGATATTATCGGCGTGACGGTGGACGAGAAGTACATGGATGAGAACGGGAAATTCCATCTGAATGACACGGGGCTGGTCGCCTATTCTCATGGGACTTATTTTGCGCTGGGAGAGCAGCTCGGGACGTTTGGATATTCTGTGAGAAAAAAATGAAAAAGGCAAACATTACTCTGATCGGCATGCCCGCCTCAGGCAAGAGCACCGTCGGCGTGTTGCTGGCGAAGCGGCTCGGCTATTCGTTTGTGGATGTGGATCTGGTCATCCAGGAGAGGACGGGGCTTTTATTAAAGGAGATTATCGCGGAGCGCGGGATGGAAGGATTTCTCCGGGTGGAGGAGGAGATCAATGCTTCAATCGACGTCCGACGCTCGGTTATCGCGCCCGGCGGCAGCGTGATCTACGGAGCGACAGCCATGAAGCACTTAAAGGAGATCAGCACGGTGGTTTATCTGAAGCTTACCTTTGAGGAGGTGGAGCGACGGCTGGGCGATCTGACGGATCGCGGCGTGGCGTTAAGGCACGGCATGTCTCTGCGGGAGCTGTATGAGGAGCGGGCGCCGCTCTATGAAAAATACGCGGATCTTACGATTGAGGAGTCCGGGGAGAATCCGGGCCGGACAGTGGACCGGCTGCGAGCGATCATGGAAAAGCGAATGGCAGATGGGCTGCAGGTGAAATGAGATGAGAAAAAAGGGGACGAAGGAGATCGCGGTCTGCGAGTATTGCGCCTGTTACATGTACGATGAGGAATATGGCGGTTATGTGTGCGACGCGAATATGGACGAGGACGATTATTCCCGGCTGTTAACGGATTCCCGACACTCGTGCCCTTATTATCGCAACGGGGACGAGTATCGGGTCGTGCGGCGGCAGGGAGTGTAGCGCCTACACGATTTTTATCACCTCAGACGAGTCCAGGATCCGGCGCAGGCTTCCGCAGGCGGAAAGCGGGGTGTATTTCCCGGTGACGCCTCCCTCGGAAAAGCTGCTGACGCGGATCTGCATATCGACGCCCTTCCCGCGGAGCGAGATCGCGCAAAGACAATCATATGGAAATAAGTGGAAGGATTTATCATTATCATGAATCTGAACTTTAAGCCTCTCGAGGCGGAGAATGTAAAAGATATTATTCCGTTTTTCGAGCTGAGACCCAATAAGACCTGCGACAGTGTATTTCTGGACAGCTTTCTCTGGAGAAAATTTTATCATGTCAGATATGCCATCAGCGACAACCGGGCCGTCCAGTGGCTGATGGACGAGGAGGGCGTCATGCACAGCGCGATCCCTCACTGCCGGGAAGAGGATCTGCCGCATTATTTCTATGAAATGGTAGATTATTTTAATGAAGTGCTGAAGCTTCCCTTTCGGATTTATCTGGCGGATGAGGAGGCGGTAGAATACCTGCATCTGCGGGAGTCGGAATATTTCCGGGTGACAGAGCAGGAGGATCTGAAGGATTATCTGTACGATGGGAATGCGTTGCGGACGCTTTCCGGCAAGAAGCTTCACAAGAAGAAAAACCATCTGAACAGTTTCCTGAAGGAATATGAGGGGCGGTATGAGTTTCGGAGGCTTTGCTGTTCGGATCGGTCGGACGTATTTGAATTTATGGATCGGTGGTGCCTGGACAAGGGAGACGAGCTGGATTACCATCTGAATTATGAGGTGGTGGGAATTCACGAGATTCTGAAAAACTGTTCTTATATGCCGGTGCGGATGTCCGGCGTTTATATTGACGGGCGGATGGAGGCGTTTACCGTTGGAAGCTATAACGCATATGAAAATATGGCCATCATTCACATCGAAAAGGCGAACCAGAATATCCGCGGACTGTATCAGTTTGTGAATCAGCAGTTTCTGCTGACGGAGTTTCCGGACGCGGCGCTTGTGAACCGGGAGGATGATCTGGGGCAGGAAGGACTGCGAAAAGCGAAGATGTCCTATGCTCCGTGCGGGTTTGCGAGAAAATATCTGGTTGAGCAGATCGGACATGGACGTCCGGGGAGGCCGGATCAGAATGAAAGTTGAAGCGGAATACATGCCCGTTTATCTGAGCGGAGAGGAGAAGCAGGCGACGAGAACGCTCTGGGAAGAGATGTTTGCCGAGGATTCCCGTTCGTTTCTGGATTATTATTACCGGGAGAAGCTTCGGGATAACCGGGTGCTTGCGATCCGGGAGAGCGGCGAGCTTGAGGCCATGCTTCACCTGAACCCTTATGTGGTATGCGCGCGCGGGCGGCGCTGGCGCGTGGATTATCTTGTCGGCGTGGCGACGCGCCGGGAGAAGCGGCATCATGGATATATGAGTCGCCTCCTTCTGGCGATGATGGCAGATATGCGCAGCGAGAAGGCGCCGTTCTGTTTCCTGATGCCCGCGGATGAAGCGATCTACCGACCGTTTGGCTTTACCTGGATTTTTCGTCAGCCACGGTGGCGGCTCCGGAAGGAGGAGGAGATTCAGCGGATTCCCTTCATGGAACCGGACGTGCGGCGAAACGGACCCGGATATGTGCGGCGTGTGGCAGAGCTGGCGGACTGGATGAATCGCTTTCTGGCGGCGCGGTATCAGCTCCATACGGTCCGCGACGAGGCTTATCTGCGACGTCTTCTCAGGGAGATCGCCAGTGAGAACGGACGGGTAGACCTGCTGTATCATCGGGAGACGATGGTCGGGATCCGCAGCGAGTGGGGGTGGAAGAGGCGGGAACAGAGGTTTCTGTATTGTGACGACGCGTATACAGAGGAGGTTGGGGAGCCGAAGCCGGCTATCATGGCCAGGATCATCACGCCGGAGGAATTCGTGCGTGCGGTACGGCTTGCGGCTACTTCTGGCGAAAAGGAGCGGCAGATTCGCCTGCATCTGACCGATCCGCTGATTCCGGAAAATAACGGAGTCTGGGACTGGTATCTCAATCGGCAGACGTCCTGGCTTGTCCGGGCGGATGAGGCCGCGCCGGATCAGGAACAGGCTGCGTGTGCAGACGAGCTGCGGCTGACGGTCACAGAGCTTACGCAGTGGCTGTTCGGCTACGATGTCCCGGAGGCGGCAAGGCCGTTTGCGGATGTGGTGGACCCGCCGGAGGGCGTGTTCCTGGACGAAGTGGTATAGTAATATTTCCGGGGGGCAGGAAACAGGCCGGGGGAAATGCCTTAGTGGATGTGCAAAAATATGGAGGAGGGACGATGAAATGACCAGAGAAATGGAACAGTTAAAGCAGTGGATCGAAGAGAGCGATAACATTGTATTTTTTGGCGGGGCAGGCGTATCAACGGAGAGCGGCATACCGGATTTCCGGAGCGTGGACGGCCTGTATCACCAGCAATACAAATATCCGCCGGAAACGATCATCAGTCATAGCTTTTATATGAGGAACCCGGAGGAATTTTATCGCTTCTACAAGAACAAGATGCTGTTTCCGGACGCGAAACCAAACGCGGCGCATCTGGCGCTCGCGAAGCTGGAGGCGCAGGGGAAGCTGAAGGCTGTCCTGACCCAGAATATTGACGGGCTGCATCAGGACGCGGGGAGCCGCGAGGTGTTGGAGCTGCACGGATCGGTGCGCCGGAATTACTGCACGCGCTGCGGGAAATTTTATGACCTGCCGTATATTGTTCAGGCCTCCGGGGTACCAAAGTGCAGCTGCGGGGGAGCGGTCAAGCCGGATGTCGTCCTCTATGAGGAGGGGCTGGACCAGAGGACGATGCAGAAGGCGGTGAGCTATATCCGAAACGCAGACATGCTGATCATCGGGGGAACCTCGCTCACGGTATATCCGGCGGCGGGCCTGATCGATTATTATCGTGGAAACCGGCTGGTACTCATCAACAAATCCGTCACGCCCATGGATAACCGGGCGGATCTGATTATCTCCGGAAAGATCGGGGAAGTGTTCGCAGAGATCCTGTGAGAAGCAGGGAAAAAGATATGGGAGGTTTGATGGACAGAGAACGAGAGCCCTCAACTGTGTTGCGGCACGGTTGAGGGCTTTTTGTATGCGTTCTGCTCATCTCAGCAATAATAATGGATTTCGCCGAAATAAAAAAGCCATTTCTTAATCACATCATCGCTTCTCGCCTCAATCATCCTCATGATGTTGCGTAATGTATGTGCAGGTATTCTTGAATTGTTGTTACACAGCAAAACTTTACCATAGCTGGTAATCCAAACCTTGGTTGCAGTTTCCGATGGCTTTCCTTTTGAGATATGCACATGTACAGGTTCAACAGGTCTGCTTTCATTTGTCCAGAAATATACCCAATATTCCCCTGCTCTAAAAATTTGCGGCATTCTCGAAGCCTCCTCCCTGTGAGAATTCCATAATCAGGTGTGCGGTTGATTTTATGATTTCCTCGTAGCGTTCAATGTCGTTTGCCGAAAATTTGTAAATTTCTTCCCATGTATAATCCGGAAGATAACAGGTGGCGTGCCGGAAACCATATTCTGCATCTGGTCTTTCAATATAGACTTTTACCCTGCCATCTGGTTGCATGTCTGAATGTACAATTTCAGTATCATCATCAAGTGTCATAAATGGATATATCATAAATTTCCCCTCCTTATTTTGGTTATGGTTCATGCATCCTGCATTCTGAGAAGGAAGAAGCTGCCAGTGGCAGGTTCTGTAGTCAGTGGGTGTATCCTGCTTTATCTGTCTTACTAATACCTTACCATAAAGCCGCCTGGTTATCAACCGGGGAATTTAGAGTATTACATAGAAGACAATGAATCAGTATACGCTGAAAAAGCGCGAAACGGAGAGGGTAAATATACCAAAATAGGATCCAATAATTTGTGAAATATGATGAAAATGAATAACAAGGCCGGGAAATTTCGGAAAAGAGTTGACATTTTTAACAAGAAGATGTATGGTTGAGCTACAAAATTGGATCCAATCTGAGATGAGGTTGGAAAAATATCAAGTAGGAGGTTAAATATCATGAAAAAGAGAGGGATTTCTGCAATGTTGACCGTAGCACTTGCCTGTGCGATGTTAGCCGGCTGCGGAAGCTCTGGCTCCACAGCGAGCCAGTCTGGCGGAACGTCAACGACAGCGGCTGCAAAGGAAACAGAGGCTGCCGGAGAGGCAGCGGCAGAAGAGGCAGCGGCAGAAGAGACGGAAGCGGCCAGCGAGAAGACCGTAGGCGGACTGTCTGCTGCTACCGTAGTGGCGCTTGAGGATCTTCCGGTCAGCGGTATTGGCTGTACGGTAACTTCCGATGTGAAGGCTACCGGCGATTATAAGATCGGTTATATTGCAAAGAACACGACAAACCCGTACATGGTTGCTCAGGGTGAGGGCGTCTCCAAGGCCGGTGAAGATATGGGGTTCGAGGCAATCGTCCAGGCTCCAACCACAGCAGACAGTGTGGAGGAGCAGGTAAAGCTGATGGAAGACATGATCACACAGGGTGTGGATGCGATTATTGTCCACTGCGCAGACTCGAACGGAATCATGTCTGGTGTCCGCAAAGCGGAAGAGGCTGGCATTCTGGTCGTCACGATCGGAACTCCGGCTGCATCCGATACGTTTTTGAGAACGGGCGTGGATTATTATGAGACTGGTTATGTGATTGCAGGTCAGCTGGCAGAAGAGCTTGGAGGAGAGGGAAAGCTGATTATCCTCGAGGGGCCGGCAGGTGCTTCCAACGCAATTGAAAGACTGAATGGAATTAAAGATGCGCTCGTCGATTATCCGAATATTGAGGTTGTCGCTTCTCAGACTGCGAACTTCAAGAGAACAGAGGGCATGTCCGTTACCGAGAACCTGATCCAGAAGTACACGGATGTAGATGCGATTATCGGTTGTAATGACGAGTCTGCTCTGGGCGCAGTACAGGCGCTGAAAGCAGCTGGTATGACTGACGTTCTGGTATGCGGCTTTGATGGATCCGTAGACGCGACGAATGCGATTGCCAAGGGTGAAATGTACGCTTCCTACAACACAGATCCGTATGGTTCAGGATATATTGCATGCGCATATCTTGTAAATTATTTGAATGACGGAACCGAGCCGGAGGGCGCTTTCATCCCGTTCCCGTCTGGTCAGAACGATCCGCTGATCACTCCGGATACCGTGGCTGATTATCAGGCGAATGTTGCATGGTTCAATGCGATCCAGTAATGTTGACTGAAAGGCGGTAGCTGACAGATTTTGCAGTTTTCCCGCTCTCTGCGGCGCATGCCGCGGCGGGCGGGAAACTGCAAATTCGAGATTGCAGAATAATTGCGGGGTGAAGATGTGGGGAAAACAATTTTAACTGCAACTCATATCACAAAATTGTTCCCTGGCATGAAGGCCTTGGACAATGTTGATTTTGATTTGCGAGAAGGCGAGGTGCATATCCTTGTAGGCGAAAACGGAGCCGGCAAGAGTACACTGGCAAAAGTCCTTCTTGGCGCTTATAAAGCGGAAGAAGGCGAGATTAGGTTTGACGGCGAGGTTGTAAAGTTCAATGGAACCAAGGACGCGATTGAAAAAGGAATCGTTGCGGTGTATCAGGAATTTACTTTGATTCCCTACATCACCGTGGCGGAGAATATTTTTCTGACCCGTGAGTTTAAAACGAAACTGGGATTTGTGGATCACAGACGCATGGAAAAAGAGGCGGGTGATCTGCTGAAAAGCTTAAATTGCGAATACATTAATCCGAACAGCTTCGTCCGGGAGTTGAGCGTGGCGGAGCAGCAAATGGTTGAGATCGCAAAAGCGCTGTCATTCAATCCGAGAGTAATCGTATTTGACGAGCCAACGGCGACGCTCTCTGAGCGCGAGGTAAACTCCCTGTTTGAGCAGATTCATCGTTTGAAAAAGGAGAATATCGGAATTATTTATGTATCGCACAGAATGCAGGAATTCCCGCTGATCGGAGATCGCATTACCATTCTGCGGGACGGCGTAAAAATTAACACGGTCGGAATCAACGACTGTACAAACGAAGAGCTTGTCAACATGATGGTGGGACGTGACGTTTCCCAGGTGTATGTCCGTACGGAAAACGATCACAGCGAGATTGCGCTTCAGACAGAGAATCTGTGTGACTATAAGGGACGCGTCAAGAATGTTAGCATTACCGTTCGCAAGGGTGAGATCGTCGGACTTGCAGGCCTGGTTGGCGCCGGGAGAACTGAGACGGCGGAGCTGATCTATGGAATTAATCAGGCAAAATCCGGGAAAATCATGCTTCACGGCAAGGAAATCCATCCCAAGACTCCGGTTCAGGCGACGAAGTATGGAATCGGACTTGTGTCGGAAGACCGTAAAAAACAGGGACTTGCACTGAGTGAATCAATCGCGATGAATACCGTAGCGGTCAGTCTGACAAAACTTTTCCCGCATTTCTTTATGTCTTATAAAAAGGTAAATGAAGTCGCGCAAACCTACAAGGAGAGTCTTCGTATTGCGACTACCAGTGTGAAAAAGCCTTGCCGGGATCTTTCCGGAGGCAATCAGCAGAAGGTAGTGCTTGCAAAATGGCTGAGCTTTGATCCGGATGTGCTGATTTTTGATGAGCCTACCCGTGGAATTGACGTTGGCGCGAAGATGGAAATCTATGCGTTGATGGATCGGCTGGCCAGCGAAGGAAAGGCCATTCTGATGATTTCTTCGGAGCTTCCGGAGGTGATCGGTATGAGTGATCGGATCTATATTATGCATGAAGGAAGAATCGCGGGGGAGGTCGAGAGAAAGGAATTTGATTCGGAAGCGATTGGCGCACAGATGATGCTGGGGGAGGTAGCTAAATGAAGGAAACAACATTTATGACAAAGATGAAAAAGATTCCCCCTGTGGCGTATATGCTGATCATTCTGGTTGTGGTATTCAGCATCTTAAGCCCTAATTACCTGACGTTCTCCAATCTGCGAAATATCCTGATTCAGGTGACGCCGCTTATGATTGTTGCTTTTGGCCAGACCTGTATCGTGCTCACGCAGGGCACCGATCTTTCTCTGGGAGCGCAGGTAAGCTTTGCCACCGTGTTTGCTGTGTGGCTGGCGACGAAGGGACTGCCGATCCAGGCGGGCATTCTGCTGGCGATGGTAGCGACGACGGTAATCGGCATGGTCAATGGTATTGTGGTGGCCTGTGGAAATGTTCCGCCGTTTATCGCAACCTATGGGATGCAGAATATTGTCAACAGTATTTCTCTGATGCTCACGGCAGGCGCGTCCATTTATTTTGCGTCTGACTTTTACCGTGTGATTGCTGAGGTTAATATCATCGGTCTTCCGATTATGATCTGGATCGCCGTGCTGACCTTCATTCTGGTCTGGCTTGTGTTAAACAAGACTAAATTCGGTATCTGTATCCATGGTATCGGAGGAAATCGCGAAGCGCTTGAGCTGGCCGGTATCAATGTGAAGCTTGTACATATCCGAACCTATGCGTTTGCGGGACTTGTCGCTGGAATTGCCGGCGCGGTAGCTCTTTGCCGTGTTGAGTCAGGACAGCCAACCGTCGGAAGCGGATGGGAATTTCAGGCAGTGGCTGCTACTCTTCTGGGCGGTTCCTCTCTGAGAGAAGGAAAGGGAAACGTAACAGGGACGATCTTTGGCGTGCTGTTGATTCAGGTCATCAAGAACGGTCTGAATGTGGTTGGCGTCGCATCCATTATGCAGAATGCAATCATTGGATCCATCGTGCTTGCGGCAATCATCATAGATGCGCTTGTCCGCGCACTTGCAGATAAGTAGGAGGCAGGGATATGAACGCTAAGAAAATTTATGAAGACTTTAAAAGTTCAAATGTATTCTACAGTCTGATGGGATTGATTGGTTTGATTATTCTTGCTTCAATCATTGCCCCCAATTTCAGATCGTTGAATAACTTTATCACCATTCTCCGCCAGGCAAGTGTACTTCTTGTATTGAGTTCCGGACTTACGGTTGTTCTCCTGACCGGAGGAATGGATCTGTCTGTGGGCGCTACCGCCGGTTTTGTGGGATGTATCTGCGCACAGTGCCTGAAATCCGGGATGCCGGTTCTTGTATGTATGCTGATCGGTTTGCTGGTCGGTGCAGTTGTCGGGTGTGTAAACGGCCTGCTGGCTGGCATTCTCCCAAGCTTTATTGCCACCTATGGCACGAACTGGGTCATGAGCGGTCTTGCGGTTCTGGTTATGCAGGGTGCAATTATTTATGACCTGCCGGAGGGATTTACCAATATCAGTGTAGGCTATCATGGAATGATCCCGAATCTTGTGATTATCGCAACGATTGTGGTGATTTTGTTCTGGGTATTGCTTTCCAAGACAACCTACGGACGTCGGATATATGCGTATGGATCTAATCCGACGGCGGCGGTTTATGCGGGAATCCCGGCCAGAAAGTTTATGGTATCCGCATTTGTGCTCTGCAGTGTCTGCGCAGGATTTGCCGGAATGCTGATGTGTGCGCGTCTGAATGCAGCGGATGCGGCGATGGGTGACAGCTACGGCCTTCAGACTGTGGCGGCTGTGGTGGTAGGCGGCACTTCGATGCTCGGCGGCGAGGGCGGTATTCTCGGCACAGTAATCGGAGCCATGATCCTTACCATTATTATCAACGTCATGAACCTGATCGGAGTATCCTCCTATGCGCAGGGTTTTGTCATCGGTATTGTTATTATTGCCATGGTACTGTTTGATACGTTCAATAAGAAAAAGCAGGCAAGAAAAGTAGCGTAGATTTCTTGAGAAGGGGCGACTATGAAAACAATAGCGATTATTGCCAGCTGCGATACAAAATTCAGAGAGGCCGCTTTTATGAAGGAGCAGGTCGAGAAGCAGGGAGTAAAGGCTCTTGTGATAGACGTGGCGACCGGGCCGAATCCTTCTTATAACTATGACAT
>JAJQCO010000181.1 GCA_021202655.1 Clostridiales bacterium
CTCTTTTTTGCTGCTTCCAGTGCTTCCAGAAATTCGGCTTCATCCGCCGGAAACAGAAGTTTTTTCCATGGCACCTGCGTTCCCCCAGCATCCAGGCAGAATGCCATGACAACTTTATAACTCCCAGCTTCATTAAGCGTATCGAACTGGATATAAGGATGCTGCTCACAGTAAGCTGCCGACTTATATTCCTGAAGCCCGGCAAACATCTGCCCGTCCTTCATATGATGGCCATAAATCATCAGGTTGCTCTGGTGATCCAGTGTGCATCTGGCGTCCAGGAAGGGCGTGCCATAGCTGCTGTCTTCCCCATCCATATTTTTATGGAGGTAATATTCCGGATCATCCGGGGTCTGGCAGACAGGGTAATCAATGATTGTTCCATTAATTTTGATCCAGCCGACCATGTCCGGGTTTTGTCTGGAAAGATCATGGTAAACTGGAAAACGGGTTTTCGCCTCCTCTTCCCATCTGGCTTTCCACATAGCATCCGGTGTCGAGGGTGTTTGGCACTCTGTTTGCCTGTCATCAGAATCGGATGGACTATTCACATATGATTCCTGCGTGGCAGGTTCTTCTTTGATAATGGGTTCCGTTTCCGGGAACATTTCGGATATGTCCTCAAAAACCATTTCCTGCTTTCTGCGCTCCACAAAGTCCTTTAGTAGAACACCGCCACTTAGCAAAAATGCTATTGCGAATATCGCAAATAATATCTTTCGTGTTTTGATTTTCAAATTTATTTCCTCCTTGTGATTGCATCTGACTTGAAGTTTTGATAATTATGGCGAATAGATTTTTCGATAACAACTATGACTACCGAAATGAAGATTGTCAGTAACACATCATATTTCATGAGGGCTTTTCCTCCCAAAAAAAAGAAGAGCCGTTCATTGGCTCTTCTTAGGATCATATTTCTTACGGATTGCAGATCTTGCAGGGGCTGTAGCCATCCTCAATCAGTTCGTCTCTCGTACATGTCCAGGATTTTTTGTTTTTCTCGCTCATGGACTTTACTGATGAACATTCCGGAAGATGGAACTTTCCGGTGTTAATATTGAGGATATATTCCTGTGTATTTGCTGATACTGTACCTGCGGAAGTCTCCGCTTCTGTTGCAGCTTCGCTGCTCACTGCCGCTTCCGTGCCGTCCGATACATGGCTGTCGCCGGTTGCATAATCAATGGTGATGCCCGGCTGGACGTTGTACGCGAATACATGGAAGCAGATTCCATCACCCTGGTCTTCCACAGACCAGGCTTCCATCTCTACTCCCCTGCATACCAGGTCATTTCCTTCAAAGATCGGTGTTACACGGTAGAGAACATGGTTGGATGTCTCCTCCACATAGTCGTCAATCATATTCTCGAAGGAAAGCATGCCGTCGATATTCATGTATCTGGTTCCAGTGACCAGGTTTTTCTCATTGGCATTTTCCCCTGCCAACTGGAAACCAATCAGATGGCAGCGGTTGTAGAGATACAGATCACTGATCAATTCCGGATACTTTACCGTATGCCAGCCGGTTGGCTTGACCTGGCCGATCGCCCCTCTTTCCTCTGTCGGCATAAGCTCCAGACAGACATTGGCATACGCAGTGCCGCACCGGCCCAGGGAATCGAGGTCCGAATAAGTCTCAAACGCATCTGTCCGCGCCTTGTCCGAATCGGTAAAATACGGGGTGTTTCCATTAACGGCTGTCCATGCCGACCCGGAATATTCCGGGATGGCATCCTGCCCGTTCCAGGACGTGATCGTGGATGAAGTAGTACTCTCTGCTGACTGCATGGTTGCCGCCTGGGCGGTCATGTTGCCTGTACTTGTTGCGGTGCCGCATCCTGCGGCGATCATTGCGGCGGCAAGGACTGCCGCTATAAAGCTGTGTCTCATTATCATTTCCTCCTTTGCATGTGTGGAAACGCCCGTCCTGACAGTCAGGCACGGGCGTATACAGTTCTTACTTTCCTTCTCTTACGATCGCATCTGCGACCGGACGTCCGGTATCATCTTTCGCAGCCGAAAACGACACCTTTTCATCTGCGACAAGCTTCCTGTACCCTTCCATCTGAATCCGGGTCTGATGGGCGAAATAATCCTGCCCGTCCTCTCCCTGGATGAAGCCATAGCCCTTCTGCGGGCTGAACCACTTTACTGTACCTTTCATGATCGTTGATTCTCCTTTTCTCCGTGCCATTGGCACGACTATATTCTTTTCGCAGGACCGGCTGGCCCTGCTAATACTATTATGGAAAATCAGCTTTTGCGTTTGTTCGCATCTGCTGCACATTCGTGGTCCCTGATATAGTGTACCATATTTTTGTCGAATATCCAATAATTCTAAGCGGCTTTGCTGTTCAGGTTCTGGAACGGCCTTGTTTCAAGCGCAGTCAGAACCCAGATAATCTTTCTGCAGCCATCGGCTGCCCGGTGTGCTCCCGGCTGTTTCATCCCAAGCATTTCGCAGAGCGGTTCCAGGGAATTAGAACGGACATGGATGTATTCCAGTGATACCTCTCTGGAATCAATCATCATGCAGAACGCCTGCGTGACGGCATTTACTGCGCCTGCCCCAAGATGAGCCGCTGCTGTCTGTTCCAGCATACGTTTCACGAACAGGATGTTATGCCCGATCACAGGACGGCCGTTCAAGACCGACAAAATCCGGTTAAATTCCGAAGAGAAATCAGGAGCCGCAGCAAGTTCGGCATCTGAAATGCTGTTTACCGCACGGGCGCCATCACTCACCCTCTGATATGGACGGAAGGTCTGGTTATACAGGAGATTTCCACCAAGGTCGGAAATTGCAAGTTCAACGACCTCATCCGAGTTACCAAGTCCGGTTGTCTCGACCTGGATCACGACAGCCATATCCGGGATCCCGGTTTTCTTAAAGCATGTGATTGAATATCCGGCGTTTTGGAATGCCGCAATCCGTTCCTCTGTTTTAGGCAAGGATTCACGAATCTGCTTCTCTTCCACTTTCTTCTGCTGACTTTCACCCAAAAACTGTTCGATAACCGCACGGTTTTGAGCAAGGAACTGGGCGAAATTATCCTGATAGACCCAGTAGGTGTAAGTTTCTCCCTTCTGGTTCTGTCCGGTCATCATAAAGACACCCAGTGCTTTTGCGGCATTGGTCGGGGTCAGTGACCCGCGTTCCAGGTATCCACAGTTTTCCATAAATCTCTGTGCGGCTTTCTGGTTGACACAGACCAGGCGGCACATGATGGAAAAAGAATAGGTGGAAAGCTGCGTCTGGCCAATGATCTGCCATCTGGAAAATTTCTCCATGGCAAAATACGGCGTGATGTACCAGATCCCGGTATTCTTATCCCGGTATGCCTTCAGATTTTTTAACTCCTGCTCATCCGGCGGATGTGTGAATAATTGGTACAGGATCATAATTAAATTCCTCCTTCTGTTTGTGTTGAAGCTAACGATAGGTTCGGAATGATTATGAAGGATTACTTTGGAAATATGTTTTGGTGCCACAGACAGACCGATCAGATGTCAGAATCATCCGTGTCTGATTCTTCATCCTGCGTGAGCATATCCTGTCCTTTTCGTCTCCGTCTGTTTCTTACCTTATCTTTCAGGCGCTTCCACACATTTGGCCTGTTTGACTGGATGCCGAACACGAACTCGAAAAATCTCCAGAGTGCGCCAAACAGGACAATATAAAAGATCGCATTTGGCACCGCTACAATGATGAAATGCATCATGGTTGCTACAGATTGAAACAGATCCTCAAAAGCGTCGACAATCTCATCTCCGATGCTGAGGCTGAATCCGTTAGCAGGGGTAGACGTCCAGGTAATGGTAAGGTTCAGGGTTGAGTAATTGACCTTATTGCTTAGGACGTTTAACGAAGACTGTAAGGATTCAATGTCCGCCAGCACATCAGCCAGGCGCTCCTCAATTTCCAGCACTTCGGATACCGTCTGTGCCTGTTCCAGGTAAGACATATACTTATCCTTCTGCGTCTGCAGCACCCGGATCCTGGAAGACAGATCCGTATATTCCAGTGTTACATCTTCCATCGAATCCGATTTGGATTTGGTATGCATACCTGTACTCTCAATATATTCCAGGTAGCCATCCATACGGTCAGCCGGAATACGGACAGTCAGTTCTGCGTTCGTCCATGTATCGTATACATGTACCCGGTTCGATTCCGCATATCCGCCGAAATCACCCGCTTTTGCGGCGATTGCTGCAGCAGTCGATTCCACGTTGTTCGTATCCGATTCCAGATCCATGTTAACTGTCCGGATGAGCTTCACGGATGAAGCCTCATTCTCTGTCACATCTTCATCATCTGATTTCTTCGAAAATTCTGCTGATGCGGTATCCGAAGAATTTCCTGCCATCTGCATCTGTATTCCGGTGGAATTCAGCATATCTTCGCTCACATCGAAATCTGCCTCATCAGCGGTTGACACACTACCTGAAGAACTTCCGCCCGGGCAGCCGGTCAGGCACAGGGCCATGGCGGCCAAGAGTACAACCAGGAACCATTTCTTTTTCATGATTTCTCCCTCCTTTTGCCGGGTTTACCGGCTATTCCTATTATGGGAAATCAGAAAAAGACGGATATGGAGTTCCCATACCCGCCTGCAATCAGCTCATTCTTTTTTCTCTTTCATCCGCACCACAACCGGCGTTTCTTCCTTCATTCCGATTTCCATCGGTGGAAGCCAGAGAACCTTCTTCTCTTTTTTACCAGGGCCATACCGGTAGGTATGCCAGTGCGCCCTGCGCACATGTGGCCGCTTTGCGGCTCCGGCGCTTCGCTCTTCTTTCTCCTGTTCCTCCGCGGGCATTGTCCGCTTCCTCTTTTCTGTCATATACCTCACACCTACATCCCACTTCCTGACGGAAGTGGCTTTCGGCTTTCCCGAAGATCTATAAATCGTTTTCTGCACCTCATCTTCTGCCACATCAGGCTGTTCGGATGACAGGTACGCTAAAAACAGCATGGCATCGCGGAGAGGCTTTCGTCCCTCCGGTAAACTGTCTGTCAGACGTGCAATCATTTCTTCGAGCGTATATTCCATATGTTCCGGAAAATAATCGAAACTGATTCCGCCGTACCGGTAAGGAAAATCTGCACTTGCGAACGTTTCCGGCCCGAGCGGCTGCCAGAGCAGCACGACCGAACACATGGAAACTTCTGTGTTATCCCGGTATGGGACATCGGAAAGCGTCACAAATGCTCCGTATAATTTCCTGCCCCCGGCATCGTAGCGGATACCGGAAAAATCCAGGTATACCGTTGGAAAAGGGACATGCAGAGCGTCCAGAGGGATGTCGCAGCCCTCCGTAGCAAACAGGTCATCTGCCAGTTCTTGTGTCAGGCGGTAGCTCTGTTTATATTTGAGCCAATCGTGAAGCGTGTACAAAGAGGTTGGCATATACGAAAGAAGCTTCTGTTCTTCTGTATTTCTGGACTTACGGCGAAGACCTGCAAAATAATCGGTAAGGACAACGAAGTTGCCGGCATCGCAGGGGATACTCTCAACCATTTTAACAGCAAAATCAAGAGGTGCATAAATTGGCTGTCTATGCTTCAATTTGGAACCCCCTTCCGGATTTTTTGAGACAAAGCTTCTGCTTCAGCAACTTCATGGAAAAATTCGGATGCTCTTCTCATACAGTTCACCCGGTCGAAATCGCCGTCATCATAGCAGATGGTAAATACTTTTCCGACAGATGGGTCGACTATCTTTGCCTTGATTCCGTCTTTCGGTTTCCATATGGTATGCCACGTGGCGTCGTCCGTAGAAGGTTTCTTATAAATATAGCCATCTTTGATATACTGATCCCGGTATGACTGTGCGTCTTTCCTGCGGACAGGCGTTCCAATATCGCACCCCAGAAGCAGTCCTTCCATAATGGTACCGTCTTTCTGGTACAACTCAACAGCTTCTTTCGTACCATAGCCATAAATCCAGTCATAGAACAAAGATTGTTCTGTTTCATTACAAAACCGCATTTCGATTCCGGTTACTTTTCCGTATGTACCGTAAGCCATCGTCCAGTTAAATGGATTGTTAAGTTCCGGCGAAACCATCATGATCGGGTACTCCTGGTCTCCGTTTTCTCTCACTTCGCTCCATGCATTTTTGCGGGTCTCTAAACATACCATGAGCCCGGCCATGGCTTTGCGCGGATCCGTAGTGGCTTTTATCCAGTTGGTTTTTACAGTTTTCGTATTCATTGTATTTTCTCTCCTTTTGTCAGCTGTGCCCGGTCAGGCGGCGCAGTAACATTGCCGCCTGACCAAAACATTATGTATTACCGTTCTCTCAATGTAATTCCGTACTTTGAACGCAGAATTGCTTCGATCTCATCGACACATTTTTGCCCTATATTACGGATACGGTAGAGATCTGTTCTGCTCATCGTTGCCAGTTCACCAACGGTCTCGATCGGTGCAAACGAGCTGAATCCCTTCGTCCCCGGACTGTAGCGCCAGCCATGTTTCAGGCAGTTATAGGTTCGAACAGAAAGATTCAGATCATCAATAGGGATCTCGAAGAGATCAGAAACATCCATGCCTTTCCCTTCTTTCATAGCCTTGGCTTCCTCTCTTGCTTTTGCTGCTGCTTCCAGGCGTTCCTGGATTTCCTCCTGAGCTTTTGCATGACATTCGCTCATCCGGGCAATCCTTGCCTGGTCATATTCTGCCTGAGCAGTCTGAAGCTCTTTTATGGCATTGACATAATCTTTGCCGTAGGCCAGGGGAAGCCGGTATTTCGGGTGGCGGAGCTTCCGGATTGCCTTTGCTTCGATCTGGCGGATCCGGTCGCGGCAAACATTAAATTCCCTGCCAGCCTCTTCAAGAGTCTTTTCCTCCTGATAGCGAAGCCGGATGATTGCCTGTTCTCGTTCGTTACAGGCTTCTTCCAGGCAGGAATCGAAGATCTCCTCAAATCCATCAGGAGCATAAGCCTCCTCGCAGGTCAGGTCTTTTAAGAATCTGTCCTGCCAGCATGACCAGTCATGCTCTGAAACACGGATGGTTGTCGTTCCTTCCGTCTTTGCCACGATGGAAATATCACCGCGGACAAACCGGCGTATCCAGTTGAGTTTGATATCCTCTTTTCTGCATGCTGCGCTCTCCGTTTCACCGGCAAGCACACGTTCGCATGTCCGGAGAACCCGTTCTGCCATCGCTTTGCCATGCCGGTAGTTCTCGTACATCTTCTGCTTTCCTTCGTGCCTTGCTGATTTTTCAGCCATAGTTGAATCCCTCCTTTAATTTTGTTAAAACATGCATTATTACAAATTGATTATGGAGGATATGGCTTGGCGTAAAACAGAGGAGAATATCAGGAAATATTAAGAAAGATATAGTTTTTGCTCTATTGACCCAATATTTTATACGTTATAAAATAATTGTAAGCAAAACTCATGAGGGAGTAGCAGGTGCTTTCAGGCACCGGTCAAAGCCGTCAGCACGGCCTGGTTAACAGGCTCGGCTTGTCCTTCGATGCGAGACTCATGCGACTGCGGGAAACAGGCGCTGTCGTACATGGAGTCCGGTTTGATATAGGAAAATGAACCACCCGGATACGACACGCGCCGTATCCGGGTTTCTTTTGCCTTACTCGTTGAAACGCATCGGAAGGAGGAAAAATTATGTTATATGCTATTGTTTTATTTGTTGCCGCTTATGCTATGATGCTTATTTTCCCAAAATACCGGGCTCAGATTGCCATTGGTTTTGGGCTGCTGTTTGTACTGACCGGCATGCTGCCTGTCTCACAGGCAGCTGGTGCGATAGACTGGAATGTGCTATTCATGATCGCTGGTATGATGGGACTGGTTCAGCTGTTTATTGACAGCAGAATGCCGGCACTGCTTGCTGATCTGGTAATGGAACACGTCCACAGTATCCAGATGGCAGCGGTAGCTCTTGCGCTGTTTGCAGGGTTGATCTCGGCGTTTGTCGATAATGTGGCAACGGTGCTGATGGTGGCGCCGGTCGCCATGGAAATCTGCCGGAAACTGGATACCAACCCAGTACCCTTTATCATTTCGATTGCCGTATCCAGTAACCTCCAGGGCGCTGCTACACTGGTGGGCGATACCACAGCTATCATGCTTGGTTCTTACGCGGACATGAGTTTCCTGGATTTCTTCTTTTATAACGGAAAACCAGGTATGTTCTTCGCTGTTGAACTTGGCGCTGCGTTTTCGGCACTGATCCTCGCCTGGATTTTTCGGAAAGAAAAGACACGGATTCCTGAGAATGGAACGAGAACAGAAGTTACAGACTGTATACCGTCTCTCCTGCTCTTATCAACCGTGATATTTCTCATCCTGGCTTCTTTTCTCCCGGAAAAACCTGTTATTACTAATGGTCTGATCTGTATGATAATGTTTGTAGTCGGATTGATTCATCATGCGGCAAAACATAGGCCGTTGGACACCATGGTTGAACCCATCCGGGCTATTGATCCGGAAACGCTTGGTGTCCTTTTTGGGCTGTTTCTGATCATTGGTGGTATTACAAATATGGGCATCATTGATGCCTTAGCGGATATTCTGGTAAGACTTGGTAGCGGCAATGTGTTTTTGCTGTATACTATTGTCGTGTGGTCATCCGTACTGATCTCCGCATTTGTCGATAATATTCCCTATGTCGCTACTATGTTGCCGGTTATTTCCGGAATTGCGGTAGCAATGGATATTGATCCCGCAGTGCTGTATTTCGGTCTCCTTTCCGGAGCTACGTTAGGTGGAAACTGTACGCCGATTGGGGCCAGTGCCAATATTACGGGTATTGGCATTCTACGCCGCGAAGGATATGAAGTCAGGACAACTGATTTTGTACGCATCAGCGTTCCATTCACACTTGCCGCGGTGATCCCGGCATATATCTATCTGTGGGTGATATTTGGATGTTGAATAGCAGATTCATGTTTTTAGAATGATGGTGAAAATATAGGATATACTACAAAAGGGCTCTGGCAAATACAGTCAGAGCCTGAAATCACTTTTTGCTTACACACAAAGATTCCGCCCCGCCAATGACGGATATTGCAGTTTTTCTTGAACATTCCTCAAATTAACATGACCCACAGGCAGGTTTCACAGTAAAAGATCAGCCGGAATTCCCGCACCATACCGCCGATGACGGCCTCACAGCCGTATTCACGGCTTGGGATACCGGAAAAATTCTTCTCTTCTGCATATCGGACTGTGATATCCCGCACCATCTGGATTTCCCCTATGTCATCTTCAAATTTAAAAGACAGTGGCATAGCTGCCCCTGTAGAAGTAAACCATGTCTTGCATGCAATATGGTATAATTTTCCTTTTGGTATATTGCTCTCTGCTTCCGCGGGAAGCTTTGAAGCATCCGCAAATCCTGCCATGCCATCATCTCCTTACAGGATATCTTCTTTGCTGTAATCGACTGTTCTCTTCTCTCTGCTGATTCCTCCGCCCATATGATCAATCTCCGGTCTCTTATCCTGCGGCGATGGCAGAAAGCAGGCGCGTTTAATCACATCCTGCCCGTACCGTTTTCGAAGTGCATCTACTGCTTGTTCCGCTTTTTTCACCTTCCCATAATCCATGGTATCAAACAGATTCATCTGCCTTGTGTCATCATGGGTGACGCGGCTGGTGTGGATCCCTAAATGACGGATTGGCGTTTGATCCCATAGTTCGTCAAAGCAGCGGCACGCTGCCGCATAAATCTCAGTGGTAAGATCCGTCGGAGAATATAGGGTAATCTGGTGATTATAAAACCGAAGGTTCCAGTCCCGGATCGACAGAGCAATAACGCCCGCTCGCATGCCATCGGCACGGAGCCTTGCTGAAACTGTCTCTGCAAGAGAAAGTAAGTAGAGTTTTGCCAGGGCTGGCTCTATAACGTCATAAGGCGTTGTTAAGGAATTGCCATAACCTTTGTTTTCTGGTATTTCTGTTATCACTTTGCTTTCATCGAGTCCGTTTGCGTACCTCCAGACGGTCAGGCCGTGAGATTTGAGGATACTCTGCAGAATACTCGGATCAGTCTGTGCCAGTTCTCCGATCGTATGTATTCCAAGCGAGGCAAGTTTGCGTTTAGTGGCATGTCCGACATAAAACAGATCTTCGACAGGAAGCGGCCACATCTTTTCCTTTATTTCCTTCTTCCAAAGTGTATGCACACGATCAGGTTTTTGAAAATCAGAAGCCATCTTAGCTAACAGTTTATTCTCCGATACGCCGATATTTACGGTAAATCCAAGTTCTTTCTTTACCCGGTTTTTCATTTCATTCGCTGTCTGTACCGGATCTGTGGTATATCCGGTCATATCAAGGAAGGCTTCATCAATACTGTATTGCTCGATACGATCTGTGTATTTGCCAAGCAGCCGCAGGAGTGCCTTTGATGATCGGTTGTACAGGCTATAATTGGGCGGCACCAGTACGAGTTCCGGGCATTTCTGCTTTGCCTGGACGACTGGTTCTCCAGTTTGAATCCCGTACTTTACTGTCGGAATGGATTTGGCGAGGATAATGCCATGGCGTTTCTCCTGATCTCCTCCTACTGCGGAAACGATGGTGCGCAGATCCGTTTTTGCACCAAGGTGATGGATCCTATATGTTGCTTCCCAGGATAAGAAGGCCGAATTGACATCGACATGATAGATAATTCGTCCCATAAATCATTCGCCTCCCATCAGAACAATTGTGCGCATTACTATCATAATACGAACATATGTTCTTGTCAACCAATAATTACGGGGAGCACACAAAGGCTCCCCGTAACAAAAATGTTCTTTACGATTTGTTGGACTTCGTTAATACCTTGCCATCTGCATGAATCTCTATGGATGGTGACACTGTCAGGTTTACTACGACAGAAGGATTAGACGTATCGTCTGCAATACTATGGTTGTCATCTCTTTGATGATGAGGTGCCTGTTGCGATTTACATGATGCTTCAGTAGTGCATGAAGTCGATTCGTTTTCGTTTGTTTGCAGTTCATGGCGCAAAAATTCAGATAATTTTATTAAACGCGGCTCGATGAGTCGAGCTAAAAAATTAAGCATATCTGGCATAACCGTATATGTAATTCCCATAACGCCAAACAGTATTTTCAAATTTTCATCAGGCAACTCTGTCTGGCTGATTCCAATCAAGGTAATAAGAGTCGCCATTCGGTGTGCGGTCGTTAGTAATTCCTGCCGAGCCGCAGGCTTATTTTGTGTTAAAGCAGCATGGATACCAAACCATATTACGGTAGTTATTGTAAGTAACACAATTATCCAAATAATTACATCATTTGATTCCTCATTATCTGAATTGAAGTATGCAACCACACAAGGCAAAATCACAGAAATAGATACAGTCCATAATAGTAAGCCCCACAAATCACGACGACACCAAACTAACTGGTGGGTAATTCCAAATTCAGACAATATCATATAACACAAGAAAAAGAAATAACATATCAGATAAATTTCAAGTATTACTAATTCTGCGCATATATTCATTGCGAAAAATGGACAAACGATAAGAGTCAGGGTTCCCAATGCACCGATAATGAGCAATATGACAGGAACAATTTTCCCGAAATTTATTTTTGTTGTTTTCTTATTTTTTTGATTCAATTTTGTATTTGACGTTTTGGCTGTTTCCTGCTCCGTCGTATTTGGCTTGACTGCTTCTGATTCTGGTGTGTCAGTCGTTGTCTGTTCTTCAGTTTCCTTTGTATTCTGGGCAGATATGTCCTGTTCAGATATTTTTTGTTTCTCTGGATCCTGAGTGGGTAAATTTGTTTCGTTTGGACTCATGAGTAATATGCTCCATTTCGTTTGTATAGTTTCAGACTTCTGATCTTAAATATGAAATGCAACAGTCAATTCTATTTTATAATAAAACAATACCACGGTCAAGTG
>JAJQCO010000164.1:0-1133 GCA_021202655.1 Clostridiales bacterium
CCACATAAAGATTCTCCAGTATCGGGACCAGATCAATATACTCCTCAATCAGTTCCTCATCATACTGGTACTTCGCCATCACAGCAATATAGCCATGATCCCATTCCTTGATCTCCGAGTAATACTCCAGTGAATATGGCGCCCTGAAACGAAACGTATCCTGCCCATAGCAAAATATTGTATATTGTCCTTTACTGCTTAATATTGCATAATCCATCATAATAATTACTCCATAGATTGTTGATACTTGAATAATATCGTAGGCAGTTTCTCTATATGCATCGGGATCATCTTCAAAGCCATCCCCTTCGGCTACAAGTTCATCGGGATTTTCACTGTTTATGATACCATAATCAGGAGGCTTTCTCAATCGGGCATTTTACGTTTTTTCCCTTTTGGTAAAATTTACCGGTGACTTATTATACCTGAAAACGGACGGAGGGCAAACAGATCTGGCGGATGAGCTCATAAAAATTTCACTTTACAAAAGGGTGATCTGTGGTAGAATGATGACAGAACAAAAACAACATAAGAAGCAGACTAGTATTTCGCGCGTTAAGTGCCAGCCGGACAGGGAGTTGCCGGCAGGACGAAAAGGGACGAAGGATTCCCTTGCGGTGCGTTTTCCGCATCCCGCTGCGAAGAGGATAGGGGCGAAGGTCCGGTATCTCCTTTGTGGTTTGAGAGATCTGCAAAGGAGGTCATCTTTATGAAGAGAGTGGCAGCGCTGTTTGCCGATTCCTGCCGTGAATTCCGTCATACCAGGACGATCACGGTTTGTGCCATGTTTGCGGCGATCTCAGTGATTCTGGGATATGTTACGTTTGCAGTCGGAGATTATCTCAAGATCGGGTTCTCCACGATTTCCAATCAGTTTGTCTATTATCTGTTCGGACCGGTAGTCGGCGGGATATTCGGCGGGGCGCTGGATATTTTGAAATATCTGATTAAGCCGACCGGGGGATATTTTCCGCCGCTGACGCTTGTGCCGATGGTCGGAGGCGTGATCTACGGCTGCTTTTATTATCAGAGAAAGCTGACATTTAGGCGGATTCTGGCGGCGGAGCTTGTCTCCAGCGTTGTCTGCAATATGCTGATGACGACATTCTGTCTGAGTATCCTGTATTGGAAGG
>JAJQCO010000164.1:1143-11857 GCA_021202655.1 Clostridiales bacterium
GATTTATGGCGCTGTTACCCATGCGGGTATTTAAGAATCTGGTGATGTGGCCGATCAATGCGTTTTTGTTTTATTCTATCGCGCGGGCGCTGGAGGCGGCGGGCGTGTTCCGCACCTTAAGAGAAGTGATTGGCATACGGGAGCATACCGTCGCACAGGGAAGGAGAGTAGAATAGGATATGATACAGAAGAAATGGAGAAAATGGACGGCGGCTGTCGCCGCAGGTCTGATGATGACAGCGGTCATACCGTTTCAGGCCTTTGCCGTGACGAGAGAGCAGGCGATGGACTGGGTGCAGGCGCGTGAGGGAACCTTTGTGGGAAGAGACGAGGAATGCGTGTCATTTCTGGAGGAATACTACGAGGAGCTGTTCGGCCTGGTTGTCTGGGGAGATGCGAAGGATTACAAGGATAATATCGGAGACGGATGGACGCAGATTGCATATGTGGAGGGAGAACCCTTTGAGGTAAAAACCGGCGACGTGGCGGTCTGGACCGTATCCAGTTTTGATAAGATCGATCCGGAGACGGGGCGGACGTGGGGAGAGCTTTACGGGCATGTCGCCGTGGTGTGTGAGAGCCTGGAGGACGGATTTACCTATTATGGGCAGAATCCGGATCCGCTTCACCTGGAAACCTGTCATTATGAGAAGTTTAAAGAAGAAGGATGGGTATTTTGGGGCGTCGTCAGGCCGCCGTTTGAGGAGGATGCAGTATCGTTACAGTAAGAGACGCGAGTCATTTTGCAGGGGATGTACCCGACAGGGCGCATCCCCTGCCCATTTTTTGCAAAAGCATACGGAAGGAGCTGCCAGTGGCAGGTCCTGTAGTTTGCAAAAGCATACGGAAGGAGCTGCCAGTGACAGCTCCTGTAGTTGACCAAAGCACAAAAAGTGCTGTGCCGTGTTATGAGGGGACAGAAGCCGGATGGCTCTGCGATTCAATGCTCTGTCGGATCTTCAGCATCTTCTGATCCGTCTGCGCGATGGTGTCGGCGCACTGGCGAAGCTCCTCCCCGATCTGGTCTGCGTCGGTCTGGAGATCCTTCTTATATTTCAGCTGGTGATCCAGGCTGGCCCAGAAATCCATGGCGATGGTGCGGATCTGAACCTCTACACGGATATGTTTCTTCTCATTGGAGAAATAGACCGGCACCTCGATGATCAGATGGTAGCTGCGGTATCCGTTCGGTTTGGGATTCTTTATGTAGTCCTTGATGGCGATGACAGCCACGTCATCCTGCCGGATCAGCATGTCGGCGACGGTGTAGATGTCGTCCAGGAAGGAGCAGATCACGCGGATTCCGGCGATGTCGTGCAGGTTTTTCTGCATAGATTCCAGTGTGATCGGGTAGCCGCGCCTCTCCAGCTTGTCAACGATGCTGCCGGGCTTCTTCACCCGGGATTTGATCATCTCGATGGGGTTGCGCTGGTGACGGATGGAGAGCTCATCGTTGAGCACCTCCAGCTTCGTCTTGACCTCGCGGATCGCACAGGTGTACATCATCATGGCATTCTGAAAGCCTTCTGCTTCGTGCATCAGAGCTTTCGGAACCGGAGCGAGGTTGGGGACATTGACGGCGGACTGGATCAGTTCGCCGTTTGGGTTAATACTGACGTTCATGGGTAAACACCTCTTAGCTATAATAAGCGACTATGCTAAGCTCACCAGCGTCTTTGACTTGGCTTCGCTAAGCGCCGCTGCATACATGGAAGTTACCGATCATCCTGCGCCTGACGGCTTGAATTCTCGGACTTCCATAGTAAAACGGCCGCTGTGGATATGGATCACGTTCTTCACGGCGGCTTTTCTCACTATTATATCAGATTTCTGACGGGATACAAGGCTCCATTTGGTAAAATTTTTGTGAAATATCGCTGAAATAAACCGGAAAAAAACAAGTGCTTGCCAATTGAAGAACGGTACATTATAATCTATTCATGCTTTAGAATTTTCATATCCTGGGAGGATTGCCTTATGATTCAGCAGTTGATAGAGAAGATACAGAAGACACATGCGCCAATTTGCGTCGGGCTTGACCCGATGTTAAGCTATGTTCCGGAGCACATCCGCAGGAGGTCCTTCGCGGAGTTCGGCGAAACGCTGGAGGGCGCGGCGGACGCCATCTGGACGTTTAACCGGGAGATTGTGGATGCGACGTGGGATCTGATTCCGTCGGTTAAGCCGCAGATCGCGATGTATGAGCAGTTTGGGATCGAGGGACTGAAGGTATATGAGAAGACCGTGCGCTATTGTCAGGAGAAGGGGCTGATTGTGATCGGCGACGCGAAGCGCGGCGATATCGGCTCGACATCCGCGGCTTACGCGGCGGCGCACCTTGGCAGCGTGAAGGTTGGCGATACGGTCTGCCGGGCTTTTGATACGGATTTTGTCACAGTAAATCCGTACCTGGGAAGCGATGGGGTAAAGCCGTTTGTGGATGTGTGCAGGTCGGAGGATAAGGGAATCTTTGTCCTGGTAAAAACCTCAAATCCCTCGAGCGGCGAGTTCCAGGATCGTCTGATTGATGGAAAGCCGCTGTACGAGCATGTGGCGGATAAGGTAGAGGAGTGGGGCGCAGATACGATGGAAGGCGGGTACAGCAATGTGGGCGCCGTCGTGGGAGCGACGTATCCTCAGATGGGCGCGGCTCTGCGCAGGCGTATGCCGCACACCTACTTCCTGGTGCCGGGATATGGCGCACAGGGCGGCACGGCGGAGGATCTGCGGGCCTGCTTCAACGAGGACGGCCTTGGCGCGGTGGTAAATTCATCCCGCGGCATTATCGCGGCCTACCGGAAGGAGTCCTACGAGAAGTTCGGGCCGGAGCATTTTGCGGAGGCCTCCAGGCAGGCAGTGATCGATATGATTGCGGATATCAACCGCGTGTTGTAAATGACGGGACGGGACATGGAGAGGACAGATCAATGAAGACGAAGCTTACAGCCTCCGTGGTCAGCCAGGAGGCTCTGACCAAAGATATTTTCAGCATGTGGATTCAGGCGGACGAGATCGCGAAGGAGGCGGTTCCGGGACAGTTCCTTTCTGTCTATACGAAGGATAAGAGCCGGATTCTGCCGCGGCCGATCAGCCTGTGTGAGGTGGATCGGGAGAGAGGACGTCTGCGCCTGGTATATCGGATCGCCGGCGCCGGGACGAGAGAATTCTCTGCCTGTCAGGCGGGGGATCCGATTGAGATTCTGGGACCGCTCGGGAACGGATTTCCGCTGGAGGCGGCAAAGGGACGACGCGCATTTCTGATCGGAGGCGGCATCGGAATTCCGCCGATGCTTGAGCTTGCAAAGCGCCTCCCTGGTGAGAAGACGGCGGTGCTGGGATATCGGGACGAGCAGTTTCTGCGAGGAGATCTGGAGCGCTACGCAAAGGTATATGTGGCGACGGAGGATGGCAGTGACGGGACGAAGGGAAATGTGCTGGATGCCATCCGTGAACAGGGACTGCAGGCGGATGTGATGTATGCCTGCGGCCCGACGCCGATGCTTCGCGCGCTGAAGGCCTATGCGCAGGAGAACGGCGTCGAGTGCTGGCTGTCCTTAGAGGAGCGTATGGCCTGCGGCGTGGGAGCGTGCCTGGCCTGTGTGTGCCAGTCGACGGAGGTGGACGGACATTCTCATGTCCATAACAAGCGGATCTGTAAGGACGGTCCGGTGTTCGCGGCAGAGGAGGTGACCCTGTGATGAATACAAAGGTGACGGTCGCGGGAGTGGAGCTCAAGAATCCGGTTATGACGGCCTCCGGAACATTTGGCAGCGGCGCGGAGTACAGTGAGTTTGTGGATCTTAGCCGCCTGGGCGCGGTGGTGACGAAGGGCGTGGCGAATGTCCCGTGGCCGGGGAACCCGACGCCCCGCGTGGCGGAGGTGTACGGCGGCATGCTGAATGCGATCGGCCTGCAGAATCCGGGCATCGACGTATTTGTGAAGCGCGATATTCCTTTCCTGAGGCAGTTTGACACGAAGATTATTGTGAATGTCTGCGGCAAAACCACGGAGGATTATCTGGAGGTGGTGGAGCGGCTGGGCGATGAGCCGGTGGATCTTCTGGAGATCAATATTTCCTGTCCGAATGTAAAGGAGGGAGGCATCGCCTTTGGTCAGGATCCGAAGGCAGTGGAGACGATCACCAGGGAGGTGAAACGATATGCCAGGCAGCCGGTGATCATGAAGCTGAGTCCGAATGTGACGGACATTACAGTGATGGCGAAGGCGGCGGAGGCCGGTGGCGCCGACGCCCTTTCTCTGATCAATACTCTGACCGGGATGAAGATTGACATCAACAGACGGACCTTTGCGCTGGCCAACCGGACCGGCGGCTTTTCCGGACCGGCCGTCAAACCGGTCGCGGTGCGGATGGTCTACCAGACGGCGCATGCGGTCCGGATTCCGGTGATCGGAATGGGCGGCATTTCGACGGCGGAGGATGCGATTGAGTTCCTGATGGCAGGCGCGACGGCGGTTTCCGTGGGAACGGCGAATTTCTTTAACCCTTATGCGACGGTGGAGATCGCGGATGGGATCCGGCAGTTTATGGCAGAACGCGGGGTAGAAGATATTCATGAGCTGATCGGCTGCGTGGAATGAGCGGATGAGAATCTGTAAGATGGGAAAGGATGAGAATGATGGAAGATTATAAGAAGGAATTCATTGAATTCATGATTGACAGCGATGTGCTGAAGTTCGGCGATTTTGTAACGAAGAGCGGGCGCAAGACGCCGTTTTTCGTGAATACCGGGTTCTACCGGACTGGGACGCAGCTGCGCCGCCTGGGCGAATATTATGCACGTGCGATTATGAATACGTTCGGTATGGATTTTGATGTGCTGTTCGGGCCGGCCTATAAGGGCATTCCGCTTTCCGTGGCGACGGCGATGGCGATCAGTGAATTTTACGACGCGGACATTCGCTATTGCTCCAACCGGAAGGAGATCAAGGATCACGGAGATAAGGGAATTCTGCTGGGAAGTCCGATCCGGGATCACGACCGGGTGGTGATTATCGAGGATGTGACCACGGCGGGAACTTCGATTGAGGAGACGCTGCCGATCATCCGGGCGCAGGGAGATGTCGATGTGCTGGGGATGGTTGTCTCTGTCGACCGGATGGAGCGCGGTCAGGGTACGAAGTCGGCGCTGAGGGAGATTGAGGAGAAATATGGATTCCAGACGACGGCGATCGTGACGATGGCGGACGTCGTCGAGCATCTGTACAATAAGCCATACCGGGGGAAGGTCATCATTGACGACAGCCTGAAGGAAATGATAGACGCATATTATGTGCAGTATGGCGCGGAGGATTAGGAATGGAGAAGATATATCATACGATGCGGCGCGCGGGCGCATGCTCGATTGCGGCAGGAATCGTGATCCTGGTGACGGGTCTGGCTGTGGGAGTCGTCTCGATCGTGAGCGGCGGGATTTTATTAAAAAGAAAAAATGAAATGACATTTTGATCTGGATGTGAGCGAATGATCAGAAATACGACTCGGAATCAGAAACTCGGCTGGGTTATGTTTGTGATATATCTGGCATTTCTGGTTTATTTTATGTTTTTTGCCGAGTCCTTTGGAAGGGACCCGGAATTGCGCGAATACGCATACAATCTGGAACCGTTTAAGGAGATCCGACGGTTTTACACCTATCGGGAATTGCTTGGAATGCAGGCGTTCCTGCTGAATGTGGTGGGGAATGTGGCGGCATTTATGCCATGTGGATTTTTTCTGCCGATCGTCAGCCGGCGAAGCAGGAAGGGCTGCAATACCTTTCTGCTGTGCTTCCTTTTAAGTCTCTGTATTGAGACGACGCAGCTCTGTTTCCGGGTGGGAAGCTTTGACGTGGACGACCTGATACTGAATACGTGCGGCGGGGTGCTGGGTTATCTGGCGCACTGTATGGTTCAGCGGATCCGGGCGAGAAGGAGGCGGCGGTGTGTACGGTGAGAGACAGCGAATATCCTATATCAAAAAACCGTTTGCGAAGAGAAGCTTTATAAGCCTTGGATTTGCGGCGGCGGCGCTGCTCTGTTTCGGCGTCAGCCTGGGTCTCAGCGTGTGCGCCATGGGAAACGCTGGGGTCAATGTGGCGGCCTGGGGCTTTTCAAGCCTGGTATTTTCCGTGATCGCCGTGGGCTACGGGGCGGCCTCCTTTACTGAGAAGGAGACGAACACGCTTCTCGCGAAGATCGGTCTGGGGATCGGAGCCGTGCTGCTTGTATTCTGGGTCTTTATGGTGATCCTGGGAACGCTTGCGTGAGAAACGGTGGACGGAGAAACCCGGCGAAATTGGTCCGGCTGCGGCGAAGCAGGAGCAGAAAACAGGGAAAGAGGTTGTGGCGGGATGAAATATCAGGAATTATTCCGGGATGAGAACAGGCAGATACAGGAGCGATACGATCTGGCGATGGAGCGGATCGCACAGATCCCCTCGGAGTCTGCCGTGAAGGAGCCGTATCGGGCGTATATGGTCCGGCTGGCTCAGTGGGCGCAGCAGATAGACGAGCTTTTGCGGCTCTGTATGCGGGATGAGCTGGAAGCCTGTTCTCTGAACGAGCTTCAGGCGTGGAATGAGCGCCTGTTTGCGGATGTTATGCCGGAGCATTACGGGCAGAGCTTTGCGAATCCGGCTTTCGCGGCACAGCGCCTGGGCGCGGAGATCGGGCCGCTTCTGGCGGCGTTTTACGCGCAGTTTCGCGCGGCGGTGGTATTTGCCTGTGAGTGCCGGATGACGGAGATTACGATTCTCTGTGAGACGTTTTTACAGATCTATGCGTTGTTTGAGGAGGAGGTTCCGTCGGCAGAATCTGTGCGCGATGTGCTTTACTGGTTTTTCAGCGATTACACGGACGTGACGCTGACGTACCGGCTGCGGGAGCAGTTCGACCCGTCGCTTTCCTTCGCGAAGGATATCATAAGGGAGAGCGATCTTACCGATCTGCGTTATCTGTATCGCTTCGGGGAATACGTTTCCGATTCGGAGCTTAAGGTAGCCGCGTATCTGAATTCGCTTCCGGAGGAAACGATCGAGAAAATGGCACGCACCTGCACGGAGGGCTACCGGAAGGGATTTGCGGTGATGAGGCGCGACCTGGCGAAGAAGAGCACCGTATCAATTCGCTATGAGCTTGGTTTTGAGCGGATGGTCCGGGCGGCGATCCGGCAGTTTGAAGAGATGGGGCTGGAGACGATTCTCTGCCGGGCCGCCGTGTGGTCGGTGAATCAGAATGGCGGCCGGAAGATCGGATATCACAGCTCCTCCCCGAATCCTCAGTTCGACTACGACCACCGGTATGACAATGCGATCTACCTGGACAAGGCGTTTAAGGAACGGAAGCTGGGCGTGCTGCGGACGGCCTATGAGAGATATCAGAAGGAAGCGGCTCGCTACGCGGGTCCGGCGGTGATCGAGACCTTTGGCGAGGACGGCTTTACGCCGGTCAATCACGCGGAGGCGCTTGCGTTAAGCCCGGTGCAGGAGGAGCTTGCCATTGCTTATCAGAATGAGGCCATGCCGATCATAAACCGCTATGTGCCGGGCAATGAGACAAGCTTCACGATTCTGGCCTTCCCGCTTCCGGCGATCGGAAAGGATTTCGAGGAAATTTTCGCAGAGACGATCCGCATCAATACGCTGGACGACGAGGAATATAGCAGGATACAGCAGCGTATCATTGAGACGCTGGATCAGGCTTCTTTTGTGCATGTGACCGGAAGAGGAACGAATGAGACTGATATCCGGGTCTCGCTGCATACTCTTGGGGACAGCCGGAGGGAGACGAATTTTGAAAACTGCGTGGCGGATGTAAATATTCCTCTCGGAGAGGTCTTTACGTCCCCGGTGCTTAAGGGGACCGGCGGACTTCTGCATGTGGAAAGGGTCTATCTGGGAAATTATCAGTTTGTGAATCTGCGTCTGGTGATTGAGGACGGGATGGTGAAGGATTACAGCTGTGACAATTTTGCGGATCCGGAAGAGGGGCGCAGGCTGATCCGTCAGGAGATATTAAAGAATCACGAGTCCCTGCCGGTCGGCGAGTTTGCGATCGGGACGAATACCCGGGCTTATGCCATGGCGGAGCGCTTCGGGATCGCGCAGAAGCTGCCGATTCTGATCGCGGAGAAGATGGGGCCGCATTTTGCGGTCGGAGATACCTGCTACAGCTGGAGCGAGGATTCCCCCATGTACAATCCGGACGGGCGAGAGGTGATCGCCAGGGACAATGAGATTTCGCTGCTGCGCAGAGAGGATGTCACGAAGGCTTATTTCGGATGCCACACCGACATTACCATTCCTTATTCGGAGCTTGGAGATATTGTCGCCGTCACCCCTGACGGAAGAAGGCTTCCGGTGATTCGGGAGGGACGGTTTGCCGTGGCAGGGACGGAGGCCCTGAATGACTGCCTCTGACAGACAGAAGGGTATAAAGCTTTTCTCAAGGTTTCTGCGTGAAGATGGGTTGACGGAATGAGGGAGAACGGGTAAGATACGAAGGAAAAGAGATTGAAAAAAGGAGATCAGAAGATGGCAAAGGTTGGTATTGTGATGGGCAGTGATTCCGATATGCCGGTGATGGCGAAGGCGGCGGAGATGCTGGACCGCTTCGGAATCGAATACGAGATGACGATTATTTCTGCGCACCGGGAGCCGGATATCTTTTTTGAATGGGCAAAATCGGCGGAGGAGAGGGGCGTGAAGGTGATCATCGCCGGCGCGGGCAAGGCGGCTCATTTGCCGGGCATGTGCGCGGCGCTGTTTTCGCTTCCCGTGATCGGAATCCCGATGAAGACGTCCGATCTGGGCGGCGTGGATTCCCTGTATTCGATCGTGCAGATGCCGTCCGGGATTCCGGTGGCGACGGTGGCGATCAACGGGGGCGCAAACGCGGGCATTCTGGCGGCGAAGATTCTGGCGGTTTCCGATGAGGCGCTGCTTGCAAGGCTTAAGGAATATTCAGAGTCCATGAAGCAGGATGTCGTGGGAAAAGCAGAGAAGCTTGAGCGCCTGGGATACAAAGAATATCTGAAACAGATGTAGCCGATTCATTTGACATGGAGGATAGAATATGGATTACAAGAAAGCCGGAGTCGATATCGAGGCAGGATATCAGTCGGTAGAGCTGATGAAGAAGCATGTGGCGGCGACGATGCGTCCCGAGGTACTGGGAGGGCTGGGAGGATTTTCCGGCGCCTTTTCCCTGGCAAAGGTAAAGGAGATGGAGGACCCGGTTCTTCTTTCCGGGACAGACGGCTGCGGGACGAAGGTGAAGCTTGCGGTCATTATGGACCGGCACGATACGATCGGCATTGACGCGGTGGCGATGTGTGTGAACGATATTGCCTGCGCGGGCGCGGAGCCGTTGTTTTTCCTCGATTACATTGCCTGTGGGAAGAATATCCCGGAGAAGATTGCCTCGATTGTCAAGGGCGTGGCGGAGGGCTGTGTTCAGTCCGAGGCGGCGCTGATCGGCGGTGAGACGGCGGAGCATCCCGGACTGATGCCGGAGGAGGATTATGATCTGGCCGGATTTGCCGTGGGCGTCTGCGACCGGAAGGACATGGTCACCGGAGAAAATCTGAAGGTCGGGGACGTGCTGATCGGTATGGCTTCCTCCGGCGTTCATTCAAACGGCTTCTCGCTTGTGCGGAAGGTCTTTGAGAAAGAGATGACGAGAGAGGGCCTGAATACTTATTATGACGAGCTGGGCGCGACGCTCGGGGAGACGCTTCTTGCGCCGACGAGGATCTATGTGAAGGCGCTGAAGGCCGTGAAGGCCGCGGGCGTCACGGTGAAGGCGTGCAGCCACATCACAGGCGGCGGTTTCTATGAAAATATCCCGCGCATGCTCCGGGAAGGGACGCACGCGGTGGTAAAGAAGGACAGCTATCCGGTCCCGCCGATCTTTGGCCTGCTGGTAAAGAAGGGCGAGGTGACAGAGCATGTCATGTACAATACCTTTAATATGGGAATCGGTATGATCGTGGCGGTGGATCCGGCGGATGCCGACCGCGCCATGGAGGCCATGAAGGCAGCCGGAGAGACGCCGTATGTGGTTGGAAGCATCGAGGCGGGCGAAAAGGGAGTGACGGTATGCTGAGAGTCGGAGTGATGGTCTCCGGCGGCGGGACGAACCTGCAGGCGATCCTGGACGCGATCGACGCGGGCACGATCACAAACGCGAAGGTAGAGGTCGTGATCAGCAATAATCCCGGCGCCTATGCCCTGGAACGGGCAAAAAAACACGGGATTCAGGCACTGTGCCTGTCGCCGAAGGAGTTTCCCAGCCGGGACGCGTTCAACGAAGCATTTGTGGAGACAGTGGACAGCTACGGGCTGGATCTGATTGTCCTGGCCGGTTTTCTTGTGAAAATTCCGGATGCGCTGGTTGAAAAGTATGAGCGGCGGATCATCAATATCCATCCGTCCCTGATCCCGTCCTTCTGCGGCGTCGGATTTTACGGACTCCGGGTGCATGAGGCAGCGCTGGCGCGAGGGGTAAAGGTGACCGGAGCGACGGTACATTTTGTGGACGGCGGGATGGATACGGGCCCGATCATTCTGCAAAAGGCCGTGGAGGTTCTGGACGGCGATACGCCGGAGCTTTTGCAGAGACGGGTGATGGAACAGGCAGAATGGGTGATTCTGCCGAGGGCGATTCATATGATCGCAAACGGACAGATATCGCAGTCATAACGGAGACAGGAAT
>JAJQCO010000211.1 GCA_021202655.1 Clostridiales bacterium
TATAATATGTCTTCCTTCTTTGCTCAGGGCTGGACAGCGGCTTACATCGCTTACTATGCGTTAGAGGCGGCTGGTTCGACAACCAATACGGATATTCAGGCTGCTTTGAAAGGAATGGAAGTCAGGAATGGTGACGAGGAGAGAGCTCTGTTAACCGGTTATACGGCTGTTATTTTTGACGAGAAGGGCCAGAATACCTACGACGGCGGCGCTACCGGCGGTACGATCGTTCAGTATCAGGGCGGTGAGAATGATCCTGTAGCGCTGTATCCGAAGGAGCACTCGGTAGAAGGAAACAAGGCGGTACTTCCGGTACCTGCTTACAGTGAGCGCTAACATATTTTGATTTTAGTTTTGATTCCCGGGCATCTGCTTTTGCCGCCGCCCAGAAGGGCGGCGGCGCCCCACAAGGGATAAATAAGGAAGAAGTTCGGTTTCTCCTTCCATGCCTCCTTTTTGATCCGCTGTGATTGGTTTACGAACGAAGAAAGCGGACATGAAACAGACTTAAGAAAGGAATTAGGTTATGAATATAATGATGTCGGTTCTGCATGGACTCGTTCTGGGCGGAGCTTACGGACTGATTGCACTGGGCCTGAGCCTGATCTTCGGTGTGATCCGAATCGTCAATTTTGCTCATGGCGCATTTCTGGCAACATCTGCCTATCTGTATTACGTGCTTTTTTCCAGTTATGGCGTTGACCCGTTTTTGGGTATGATTCTTGTGGTTCCCATATTTTTCATTTCAGGCTTTCTACTACAGAAGGTTCTGATCCGACCTTTGCTGTTGCGGGAAAATGCCAGCGTTCTGGAGCCTACCAGTGTTATGCTGTTTACGATCGGCCTGGATTATGCCATGGCCAATCTGCTTCTGATGATTTTCACCTCAAAATACCGTACGGTCAACTCCTGGTCATATTCTAACTATCTGAGATTGTTTAACGCTACTTTTGTTACTCAGTGGTCCCGCGTGATTTCCATTATTCTGGCTTTTGTGGTAGCAGGTATTCTTTCGCTGATCATGCACAGGACAGAGCTTGGCAAACGGATTCAGGCTGTTTCTCAGAACCGGGATGCTGCCGCGCTGTGTGGCGTAGATGTTCACACGACCTATGGTATTGCTTTTGGCCTCGGTTCGGCTGCGGTAGCTATTGCCGGCGCCTGCATGGCATCCTTCTATCTGGTTTCCCCGTCTGTGGGTAACGTGTTTGGCACCAAGAGTTTTATGATTGTCGTGTTGGGTGGCCTGGGCAGTCTGCCAGGCGCACTGTTAGGAGGCTTTATTTTTGGATTAATTGAGTCGGTGGGCGCTCAGTTCATGACGTCTTCTATGGCCAATCTGCTCTCGTTTGCCGTGTTCCTGATTGTTTTGGTGGTCAAGCCGGAAGGCTTACTGGGCAAGAAAAAGTGAGGTAATCGTACTATGAAATATAAAGGAAATTCCATTTTCAAGGGCAATTTTTTCCTTATCGTCCTTGGATTGATTTTCATCATTGTCCCCATCTTTCTGAGAACCTACTATAAAAGTGTGTTCATCCTGATTTGCCTGTATGCGCTGACCGGTGTAGCCTGGAATTTTATCTGTGGTTATGTGGGTACGATCAGTCTGGGGCATTGTCTCTATATGGGTATTGGCGCCTACACCTCTACAATCCTGCTGGAGATGCTGGGTGTTTCGCCCTGGATAGGAATGTTTGTCGGCGCCGTGCTGGCAACCGTTTTCGGTGTGCTGATCAACTGGGTTACTTTCCGTTTGAAGGGTCCTTATTTTACTTTGGCATCAATTGCCTTGTGTGAGCTGATCAGAACCTTTGTCACGAATACAGATACTATCGGTCCGATCCGATTGAAGGGTGGTTCCGGCTGGTCTCTGACTCAGACCGGTTATCAGGCCGGTTTGTTCGAATTTTCCAGCAAGCTGAGCTATTATTATATTATTTTTATCATGTTGCTTTTAGCATTACTGGCCACTTATAAGATGTCAAAGAGTCGCCTGGGCTATTATCTGGTGGCGATTCGCAGCGATGATGATGCGGCTCGTTCTCTGGGTGTTAACATAACCAGATGCAAGCTGATCGCCATGGGCATCAGTTGTTTCATGATTTCTCTGGCAGGCACCTTTTACGCACAGTATTTTCGTTATATTGGGCCAGATACCGTCTTCAGCCATGACCTGGCGGTTAAGATTGCTCTGATTGCCCTGATCGGTGGACAGGGTACGGTGATGGGACCTGTCGTCGGTGCAATTATCCTGGTGCCGTTGTCTGAGCTTTTGTCTGCCCGATTTGCGAGCAGTATGGCCGGTTTGGATTTGTTTATCTATGGTATTGTAATGATGCTGGTCGTGTTCTTCATGCCCCATGGCATTGATGAGCATATTGTCCGTCTGGCACAAAAGGTGGAGGAACGTCTTTTTTCTTCGGGAAAGAAATCTCCGGCCAGTGACAGCTAAGATGTCAGTGCCAGGCACCATTTGCGGAAATGAGGAGTAGAACATGTCAAATATTATGAGATTGGATCATGTAACCAAAAAATTCGGTGGCTTAACGGCAGTGAATGATTTTTCCGGCGAAATTGAAACCGGAAGCATCGTAGGGCTGATCGGACCAAACGGCGCGGGCAAGACAACGCTGTTTAACATGATTGCGAACTATTTCCATCCCACCAGTGGCAAAATTTATTTTAAGGATCAGGATATTACGGAGGCCAAAACAGAGGATATGGCAGGAATGGGGCTGGCGCGTACCTTTCAGGTAACAAAGCCCTTCGGTGATATGACTGTTTTACAGAATGCCATGGTAGGAGCCTTCCTGAAGCATCCAAAGGCGAAGGACGCGGAGGAGATTGCCCGTAAAACTCTGGAATTGGTAGAAACGACCTGCGACCTGGATATGAAGGCCGTACATACCACTACGGTAGATAAAAAGAAACTGGAAATCGCGCGTGCGCTGTCGGTGGAGCCGGAGCTGCTTCTTCTGGATGAAGTCATGGCTGGATGCAACCCACAGGAAAAACTGGAGCTGGTAGACGCCTGCCGTAAAATCCGGGACACTGGCATCACCATCATTATCATCGAGCATGATATCAAGACAATTATGAGCCTTTGTGACAAGATTTTTATTTTGCACCGAGGGGAGAAGCTGGTGGAAGGCACGCCTGAGGTGGTCGCCAACGACAAACGCGCAATCAGCGCCTATCTGGGGGAGGATTTTGTGAATGCTTAAAGTTAAAAATCTGCATGCCGGATATAACGGCAATGAAATCGTGCATGGTGTGAATCTGACTGTCCCGGAAAATCAGATCGTAGCGATTGTCGGCGGTAACGGCGCAGGCAAGAGCACTCTGATTAAGGCTATTACCGGTCTGATACCCGTGATGGCCGGTACGGTGGAGTTTAACGACGTAGACCTGCCCGGGCAAACTCCAAACAGGATTATGCAGAAAGGGATCTGTCTGGTGCCGGAGGGACGTCAGCTGTTTCCTGCCATGTCGGTGGAGGATAATCTGGATGTTGGTTCCAGTACGAAGGAGAACCGGAAAAACCGCAACGAGAACAAAGAGGAAATTTTTCAGATTTTCCCGAAGCTGCTGGAACGTCGTAAGCAGCTGGCCGGTACGCTCTCCGGGGGCGAGCAGCAGATGGTAGCTATGGCCAGAGCGCTGATGGGAAATCCAAGTCTGTTGGTTATGGATGAACCTTCCTGGGGTCTGGCTCCCATCCTGGTCACGGAGATGTTTGATACGATCCTGAAGGTTCGGGATCGGGGCACTTCTATTCTGATTGTGGAACAGAACGTGGGCAAGACACTGTCCATTGCCGACTGGGGCTACGTGATTGAGAACGGAGAGGTCGTCATGGAAAACAAGGGTAATATTCTGCTTCAGGACGACGGCTTAAAGAAGGCCTACCTGGGCATCTGATACAAAACAGAGGAGAAATGTCATGCGAAAATTTTCTGTTGACGAAGTGAAGGGAGTTGTCATCAATGAGGGCACGGTTCACGAGAGATGCGTCAAATTGCTTGCCTCGCCGGATTGTCTGGTGAAACGGGAAGGTTATGCCTGTGGCATGGCAGTGATTGATCCCGGACAGATTCACGAAGAACACGCTCATGACCAGAGCCAGGAATTGATTCTGGTATTCCGAGGGACGGGCATCGGTCGGATAGCAGGGGAAGAGATATCGCTCGCTCCGGGCGATCTGATCGCGATTGAGAAAGGGGAGCCGCATACCTTTTCCAATACCGGCAGCGAAACGCTGTACCTGTACTGGATCTATTCACCGCCCGGGGCAGAAAAGAAATTTTTGACAGAACAGATCCGGGCCGTCGAATGAGGAACGGAAATTCTATCGAGTGTTTTTTGAATCAGGCGTGCATGTGACGAACGGCACAATTAACCATTCATTTTATACAGGTAAGGAGTAATATGCCATGTTAACTATGGAACAAAGCAAGGAAATGAAAGTATTCTCGAAGCGAGTGCAGATGGAGGTTGTCAAAATGATCGCCAATGTCGGTGTAGGGCATCTGGGCGGATCTTTATCCATTACTGACCTCCTGTCTGTTCTGTATTGTAAGCAGCTGAAATATGATCCCAAAAATCCGAGATGGGAGGGGCGCGACTGGGTTGTTTTATCAAAAGGCCATGCTGGCCCTGCCCTGTATGCCACGCTGGCTCTGAAAGGATTTATGCCGCTCAGTCAGCTGGCCACGATGAACCGTCCTCATACTCAGCTGCCCAGTCATGCAGACCGGGTCCGCACTCCCGGCGTTGACATGACCTGTGGATCTCTGGGGCAGGGCGGCAGCGCTGCTGCCGGTATTGCCCTGGGTATGAAGATGAATCACAAGGACAATTATGTTTATGTAATCTTCGGCGATGGTGAGATTGATGAGGGACAGGTCTGGGAAATGGCTCTGTTTGCGGGTCACAGAAAACTGGATCACCTGATTGCCTTTGTGGACAGCAATAAGCTTCAGCTGGATGGATCGACGGATGAAATCTGTTGTCTGGGTGATATCGCTGCTAAATTTGCCGATTTTGGCTGGTATGCCCAGAGTGTAGATGGCCATGATGTGGCGGCTATTGATGAAGCAATTGATCGTGCTAAGGCTCACACAGGCAGTCCTTCCATGATTGTTTTGAATACCATTAAGGGCAACGGCTGGAGCAAGTCGGCCAACCAGGTGGGCAGTCACAGCAGGGGACTGACGCCGGATGAACTGGAAGAAGCGTTGAGTGAGATGCAGGCTGCCATTGACTCTTATTAAACAGGGGGAATATTGTCATGAGTTACAAAGTGAAAGATGTACTGCAAAATGATACCAAAGAGATGCGAGTTGCGTTTTGTGAGACTCTGATGGAACTGGCGGAGAACAATCCCGATATTATCGTGCTGGATGCGGATCTGATGGGAGCTATGGGCACACGTCCCTTCGCCAAAAAATATCCGGACCAGACCGTGAACTGCGGTATCCAGGAAGCTAATATGATGGGTGTGGCTGCCGGCCTGTCTGCTGTGGGTAAGATTCCTTTTGCTCATACTTTTGGTCCCTTTGCTACCCGTCGAGCCTGCGATCAGGTATTTATTTCCTGTGCTTATGCGAAGCTGAATGTCAAAATTGTAGGTTCCGACCCAGGCATTACTGCCGCTCTGAATGGCGGTACTCATATGCCATTTGAAGATATGGGAATTATGCGGGGCATTCCTACCATGACGGTTATGGAGCCCACGGATACCGTGATGCTTCGCGATCTGATGAAGCAAATGGCTGCTCAGTATGGGACGCAGTACATGCGTTTGGTGAGGAAAAGCAGTGTCCGTATCTATGAGGACGGATCTACTTTTGAGATTGGTAAGGCTACGCGTCTCAGGGAAGGCAGCGATGTGACTATTATCGCTTCCGGTTATTGTGTCGCTGAGGCTTTAAAAGCTGCCGCCGCACTGGCGAACGAGGGGATTCAGTGTCGTGTATTGAATATGTTTACCTGGAAACCCATTGACGCGGAGGCGATTGCAGCAGCTGCTGCTGAAACAGGAGCTATTGTGACTGCGGAAAATCATAATATCATCAATGGACTGGGATCTGCTGTGGCAGAAGTATTGTGTACGACACATCCGGTTCCGATGGAAATGGTCGGCGTAAAGGATCAGTTTGGAGAGGTTGGTCCGGTGGATTATCTGGCTGAGCGTTTTGAACTGACGGACTGTCATATTGCAGCAGCAGTGAAAAAGGTATTGGGCAGGAAGAAATAAGGAGGGAATGTTCAGATGAAAGCGTTGGTGTTTTCCGCCCCTAACGAGATGAAACTGACAGATATGCCCAGGCCGGAGCTTCAGGCGGGTGAGGCGCTAATCCGAGTGCAATATATCGGTATATGTGGTACTGACGTCCATGTATTTAGAGGACATCATGCCACCGCAGTCTATCCCCTGATTCCTGGTCATGAGTTTGTGGGTGAACTGGTAGAAATCAAGGGAGAAGGAGCAGATGCATTCCAGATAGGCGATAGGGTTGTAGCGCAGGAAATACTGACATGTGGTCATTGTGACGCCTGTGCGCGGGGAGAGGATAATGTCTGTGAGGATCTGAAGATTATCGGCGTTCATGCGGATGGCGGCTTTGCTGAATATGTACGGGTCAAGACCCGTAAGATGTATCGTGTTCCCAAGGACGTAGATTTAAAGAGGGCCGCTTTGATCGAGCCGTTGGCTGTTGCTATCCACGATGTGCGAATGAGCGGTTTGAAGGTTTCAGAGACAGCGCTGATCATCGGCGGCGGTCCTATCGGTATTCTAGTTGGATGTGTAGCCAAACAGGCAGGCGCCCGCAGGGTAATTGTTTCTGAGGTAGTAGAGAGCCGCAGGAAAATTGCCGAAGAGCTGGGGCTGCTTACAATCAATCCACTGGAGCCTGGCTTTGATGAGAAGTTGACTCAGCTTAATAAGGGAGAAAATTTTGATGTCAGCTTCGAGGCTGCCGGGATTCCTTCTGGGATTACTACCTGTGTGGAACATACGAAGAATACAGGTTCCATCGTACAGATTGGAATAACCAAGGGTCCTTATCCTGTAGACACGGGCAAGATTTTTGCCAAGGAGCTGCGGCTTCAGGGCGTGCGCATCCACAATCAGTTTGCTTTCAAGTCCGCAGTCAATGCGGTGGCGGATGGTTTGATGGATCAGGTGCTGGATAAAGTGGCCAGCGCAGTATATGATTTTAATGATATAGAGAAAGCCTTTGACTGTGCAGAGAATAATAAGGATGCACTGAAAGTGTTAGTTAAAATTGCCGATTAAGATTAAGCAAATGTGAATGTCAAATACTTATTCTTACTCAAATAAATCCCGGAAAAACCGCATATGCTGATTGCGGTTTTTCCGGGATTTAGACTTTTCATTTGGAATCCGATTTGATCAATCGCTCTCAGAAAGATCTTTGGAGGAATCCTCCTGGATATCTTGGAAAGCGGAAAGCATGGGAGCGGTATCCATCCCGCGAATATGCCGGTCTACATAGTTTATCGTAATCTTGCAGACAATCGGGGAGAGGGACAGGACGCCGATCAGGTTCGGGATCGCCATCAGGCCGTTAAAGGTATCGGACAGATCCCACGCAAGATCGAGGCTCATTGTCGCGCCGCAGAGGATGAAGACAATGAAAATCACCCGGTAAATGATGGACGCTCCGGATCCGAACAGGTACTGGAAAGCGATGGTTCCGTAATGGCTCCATCCAAGTACCGTGGAGAAGGCAAACAGCAGGATGGCAATCGCGATGAATGCCGGGCCTGCGGCTCCAAATGCCGTTGCGAACGCCTCGCCGACGAGGGCGGAGCCTGCGGATTCGCTGAGGACAGCGCCGGTATCCAGGTCAACGAGACCGGAGGAAAGGACCGTGAGCGCGGTCAGGCTGCAGACGACGATCGTATCGGCAAATACCTCGAAGATTCCCCACATACCCTGGCGAACCGGCTCCTTTACGTTGGAGCTCGAGTGAACCATAACAGAGGAACCAAGGCCGGCTTCATTGGAGAAGACGCCGCGCTTCATGCCCCAGGTGACGGCCAGCTTTACACCGGAACCGACGATACCGCCGCCGACGGCCTTCATGGCGAAAGCGCCCTTGAAGATAGCGGCGAAGGATGCCGGAATGTTACCGGCGTTCATGATGCAGATGACCAGTGCGCCGATGACGTAGAAGATCGCCATGAAAGGAACCAGCTTTTCTGTGACGGAGGCGATACGCTTGATGCCGCCGACGATGACCAGTCCGGCAAGAATCATCAGAACCAGGCCGGTAACGATGTTGGGAACGCCAAACGCCGCGTTCATGTTTCCTGCGATCGAGTTGATCTGGCTCATATTCCCGATTCCGAAGGAGGCAAGCAGGCAGAAGATGGAGAACAGGACTGCCAGCAGGGCGCCGATCCCCTTCATGCCCGGCTTGGAGCCGAGGCCGTCTCTCAGATAATACATGGCGCCTCCGCACCATTCGCCCTTTTCATTCTTTCTGCGGTAGTAGATACCGAGCACGTTTTCTGAGTAGTTAGTCATCATTCCGAAGAATGCGACGATCCACATCCAGAAGATCGCTCCGGGGCCGCCAAAGATCAGAGCAGATGCGACACCTACAATATTTCCCGTTCCGATGGTTGCCGCCAGGGCGGTACACAGGGACTGGAACTGGGAAATGGAATGATCCTCCGCGCCGGTGTGCGCGGTGATGTGCTTGTCCGTGAAAATACTTCCCAGAGTGTGTTTCATCCAGTATCCGAAGTGGGAAATCTGGAAAACCTTTGTCAGTACCGTCATCAGAATTCCGGTTCCGACAAGAAGAATCAGCATGGGGATGCCCCACACGAAGCCGTTGATGGCTCCATTGACATTTGTGATCAGTTCAATCCTATACCTTACCTCCGTTGTCTGGCACAGGGTGCCGGGATTGCGTGTGCCATGAACAGGAATTTTGCCGCGTAAAAAGCAGGAGAACCGCGCTGTCCTCCTGCCTGCATCTTTGCAAAAAATCATATCATTATTTACACACTCTTTATTTGTATAAGATAGCACAGCAATTCGACAAAGTCAAGAAAAAGGTGAAGCTCGAGTTTTAGCGTGAAAAAAGAAAGAATAAAATTGTAAAATTCGGAGAAGCGGAGTATAATGCAAACCAAACGTTTGTAAAAGAAGTGATGCGAGGAACGGTGATGGTGATTATGGAGAACTCTGGCAGATATGGTCGTCTGTTTACCCTGTTTTTTGTGATGGCAAAAATCGGATGTTTCACATTTGGAGGAGGATGGAGCATCGTGACGCAGATGCAGAATGAATTTGTCGAGCGTCGGGGGTGGATGACAGAGGAGGAGATTGTCGATTATCTGTCGCTGGCGAAATCGTTTCCCGGCGTTATGATCGTAAATATGTCGGTGATTTCCGGATATTCCATGGCAGGGATACCCGGAGCGTTCGCTGCAGCCTGCGGGTTGGTTTTCCCCGCGTTTATTACGATCAGTATCGTTACATATTTTTATGTTTATCTGAAATCGAACGTTTACGCGCAGCGGATCCTGAACGGCGTCCGAAGCGCGGTTGTTCCGATTATTCTCAGCGCGGCTTTAAAATTGAAGTCCAGGTCCCTGATAGCAAAAAGGTCCTGGGTATTGATGATCGTGTCGTTTATCCTGTGCGCGTTTACCGACTTTAGCAAGGTGCTCCTGATTCTTGCGGGTGCGCTTATGGGACTACTTCTGTGGTCTTCCGACGCTGTGAAAGAGGAGGGTTCCGCTGAATGAAGATTTTAATACAGCTTTTTCTGTCCTTCGTAAAAATCGGTTTTTGCAGTTTCGGCGGTCTTACGATGGTTCCAATTATTAACGACGAAGTGTTGGCGCATGGCTGGATGACGGCTGATGAGGTCATGGATATTGTCGCGGTCGCAGAAATGACTCCAGGATCGCTGGGTATCAACTGCGCGACCTTTGTGGGTCTGCGTTCCGCCGGGATCCTCGGTGCGGTTGTCGCGACAACAGGAACGATGGTTCCGTCCCTTACCCTGTGTCTTCTGGCGGCGATTTTCTTTATCCGCTTAAAGGGAAATACCGTTATGGAGCGTATTCTGCGCGGCGTGCGCCCGGTTTCCCTGGGTATGCTGCCGGCGGTCGCCCTGTCGCTGGGGCAGTCCAGTTTCCTGGGGGCAGACGGCGTCGCCTGGGATCTGGTTGTCATCGCGATTCTTTGCGGTTATCTGCTGGTGAAGAAGAACCTGTCGATACCAAAAACGATCCTGTTGGCGGCGGTGCTGGGGCTGTTGATATGATCAAGGCGGCAAACGGGTATGATGACACGAATTGCTTCGTGTTTCGCACTGCTTTGCATAAGCTCCGTTGTGGTCACAATAAGGTTATAAAAAGTCAGGATCTCACATATTTCTGCTTCGAGCTTCGAGGTTTATCCGGCATGGTCAGTCTTAATTGCCCGCTTTTGACGAGTGGTGAAACAATCTGGGACATCACATAATTTTTTGACTTTCCGATGAAAGTGACAATTTCGTTTCGTGTGCGCGGAGTGGAACAGTAATCCAGCAGATTGTTGGCAACAGGAGTTGATTCTAAAAATATTCCGTTTTTCATAATAACTTTAAATTCGCCATGAACAACAGAAAAAATCGGCGCGGGCAGACCTGCTTTCGAGAATTCATTTCTCATAGCGGGAATACCGGAATACCGGTTTTCCGTAATTTTCAGAAGCTCCAGCATATTAGCGAGCGCAGAGTTTCTTGTCTCCGGGCGGGCTTTTCCCAGGGCGTCAATAGAAATTCTTCCGTACAATCCGCCGCTGTTGGTGATTTCCATCCGATCTCGATACATTTCAATGCGGATCGGTACATTTTCGGTGTGAATGCTGTAATCACGATGAACTAACGCATTCAGGACGGCTTCACGAACAGCCTTAATCGGATATTCCGGTTTGTCGGCACGATGACCATCATTGTCAATGATTGTTTTTGTTCTGCTGTTCTTTCGGATAAATTCTACCGCGTCATCTAACATATCCGGAATGGCTCCGGTAATGCGCTGGTTATCAAGAAAGCGCTCTCCGTCAGCTCCGGTTACACCGTATTCGGTGCCTGGAAGAGATACCGCAGTAATACAAAGCTGTGGGAAATATGCCTGTGGATATCTGGAAAATGTTAAAAGTCCGGCAAGGGTAGGGACATTATTAACCGTAATACCCATCAATTCCTGAATATCTTCCGTAGTGACATTATCGGAAAGATTCTTTCGTTCCTTTTTAACCGCGGTCAAATATTGAAGAAGCCGGTCTTCGTCAATCAGCTTCCACCTGGCATTTTCTACTGTTCGGATATCATCGTGTATACGTTTACGAAATGCTTCATAGCTGTATATCTCATATTCACTCATAAGTTCATCAGACTCACCTACGCGGACATAGGATCCTTTGATCCGACCGACACCCTTATAAAAAACAGGGCGATCCGAAATATCGACGCCGGGGATTTCTGCGGAGACAATGGTTTTTCCTGTGATTTCACATATTGTAAACAGGGCGCGTACAGGGGGTTCCATCTGCTTACACTGTTCCGTGACTTTTTTTTGCAGATCCTGAGCATCATAGACACCCTTTATGCTATAATTATCTTTTTCATCGATGCCAAAGATGATGATGCCGCCATCGTCCTGGTTTGAGAATGAAGATAAAGAGTCAAACAGGCGTGTAGGACAACCCTGGGTAGCGGCCTTTAACTCAATGGTCTGTCCTTCTGCTTTTTGACGTACAATATTTGATACGAGTTTGACTAAAGATTCTGTCTGCATGAACG
>JAJQCO010000244.1:0-36754 GCA_021202655.1 Clostridiales bacterium
ATGTGCTTCCGTTGATTTCAAAAGAAATATTTATGCATGTATATACATATGGGGAAGTCATGAGACCACTGTCCGCGGTATGCCAGTTAAATGATTTGCTGTCAGAAGAAAAGGTTATTCTTGTAAGTGAAAGTGATTTGACTGTCAAAGAACGGGTGGTTTATGATGCAACATATAAGAATTTGTCAAAGGTGATGCTGGATCCAACGAAGCCATATAAAAATAAAGGCGAATTGTGCGCCCTTTCTTATGCAAAGGCAGTCAGTATTCCTGTGTTTGCAACAGATGAGCGTGATCTTCAGCCAATAATAGACAAACAGTTAAACACCGGAATGAATGATATTACCTGTATTCGGATTGTAGATATTGTCAATAAAGCGAAAAGCAAAGAAATGGAAATTCCTCGAAAAATAGCAAAGGCACTGTGGGTTGTTTCAGGGAAAAAGAAAGAAATATTTGATACACAGATTTGGCCATTGGAAGCAGGATGACAAATATGTTCAGGAATTGAATCGGGTGATCATCTACGGTGATTAAAACGACCCCCTGTGGTAGTTTTCCGGGATGTTCGTCATTTGGAGCGGTGCGCCGGATTTCTGCCGCAGGGAGTCATTTTTTAATTTCGCGTGTAAAATGTCCCTTTCCCTTTGCCGTGTCGCGTTAAAAACCCTTCGTCTACAAGTTTTTTTAGCGAATTTTCTACAGACGCCTTTCCAACACCAGGAACAAGCTCCATAATCTCACTCTTAGTGAATTTCCCAATTTTCTCATTTGTCGCATTTCTAACCATTTCTATAGCGGGCAGCTTCTCACCCACCAGGCTGACACGGTTTTCAAAATCACGGTAAGCCGACAGCACAACTCCTAAAATGTATTTGACAAATGGAGTGGAATCGTTTGTCCCTTCGTGCCAATTTACACCGGCTTGTTCAAGCACATCATAGTAGGTGGCTTTTGTTTTTTCAATCTTGCTTTCAATGCTGATATAGCGTCCAACGACATAGCCGCACCGGTAAAGAAGAAGCGTGGTCAGGAGTCTCGACATTCTGCCGTTACCGTCGTTGAATGGATGGATGCAAAGGAAGTCATTGATGAAAATGGGAATAAGCACGAGCGGATCAACAGTGCAGGCATTGATTGCTTGGTTGAAACTTGCGCAGATGGCATCAACTGCGTCCGGTGTTTCGTAGGGGGCAAGAGGCATGAAGCGAACAAACTGCGTGCCATCTGCATGTGTTTCAGCAATGAAATTCTGAGTGTTTTTGAACCTCCCGCCGATGGTTTTCTCGGAATACTTGTACAGGTCCCTATGCAATTGCAGAATGTAAGATGTACGGATAGGAATGTACTCGTAATTTTCGCGGATGGTGTTCAACACGTCACGATACCCAAGAATCTCTTCTTCATCACGGTTGCGGGGCGTGGTTTTTTCGTTGCAGAGTTGTTGTATTCTGGTGTTGGTAGTCACGATTCCTTCAATCTTATTGGAAGCTTCGGTGCTTTGGATTTTTGCGATTTCTACCAGCTTATCAAAGACTGTCGGCTTCTGTTTCAAAAACATTTCCTGGCGTCCTTTGAATTCATGTATCTGTGCAACAAGCCCCAGCGTCTCGCTGTCCCACTGCTTTAATGCAAGTTGTGTGTAATCAAATGCTCTCATCGGGTTCCTTTCTTTCTGCTACAACATTATTTACGCCTAATTATAGCACAATATTAGGGGAAAACCAAGACATTTAGGCGAATAATCTCCTAAATGTCTTGAAAATTGGGAGAAAGCGTTTTTCTTTAGGAGAATAATAAGATACCCATGTGAGGCAGAGACTATTCAGGAGAAGGATAAGGCGGCGCAGGCGGATGTGGATGTGCAGGCGACAGTGAAGAAGGTGGCGGTGTGAGCAGCTTGACAGGTATGTTATACTGTACTTAGAAGATTCCGTAAGAAAAAAACACACGTTCATGAAAAATTTAAAAAGAAGTTTTGAGAGTCGGTTGCTATTTGACTGACTTTTGGGTATAATAAAGGTGAGCCGAAGAAGGAGGTGTTGTTATGGCAACGTCGAGCATATTTCATAATTTTACCATTACCGATGAAAAAGCTGCAGAGCAGTTTTTGGACGCTTTAGACAAAGCCGCAGAACAGTCAGCCTGGAAGCCAAAGAACCCCTTCAAGCCCCCTATTAGAGACCCAGAGGTCATTCGGGCTAAGATGGCGAAGAGGAAAGAACATGCGTGAGTATGATACTTATCGGATAATGGATTTAGTGGGAATTATCGGTGAGAACTCCGTGAAAGAGCTTCTCTCCGATTTTTCATGTGAATACGACGATGGGCTTACAAACGCGGAAATTGAAGATTTCCTGCGAAGAAATTCCATTGAATTTTCAAAGCGTAAAATGTCTATTACATACCTCGTTATGGATGAACAGTTCAGACTGGTCGGCTACTTTACGCTTACTCATAAGCCAATTGTTGTTACGGACGATGTTCTAAAGTCAAACGCAAACAGGAGGAGAATGCTGAGATACGCTAAATTTGATGAGGAGCTTGGCGCTTATAGTGTATCCGCATTTCTGATAGCACAATTCAGTAAAAATTACAATATTCCTCATGACGAAAGAGTAACGGGAGAGGACTTGATGGATTTGACTCTAGCCCTCATTGAAGATATTCAGGAGCAAATAGGCGGAGGTGTTGTTTTCCTTGAATGTGAGGATCACCGACAATTGCTCGATTTTTATATTAGAAAACCTCATTCATTTTTTAAATTTGGAGAGCGATATTCAGAAAATGATGGCGTAAAATACCTCCAGATGATGCGCTTTATTTAAAATAATCAGCCGCTTGGTTCACTTTTCGGCAGTGTAAAGATCTTAAAATATTTAATTTCGTGCGTGGCTGGCGTTTTGTGAAGGATTTACCTCCAATTTACTCCAGGATGCTTGACATTTTTTTTCCTTGCCCATATAATGATGTACGAAAAGCATCAGGAAAAGACGTGGACGGAGACAGTAGGGCTGTGCGATAGGCGTCGTTCCTCGCGGCGATTGGCGGGGGATGGCCGGAGCGCTTCAGCGAGCCGGGGATGGTGAGAGCCCGGCGCAGGACGGCAGCACCGAAGATCACTCCTGAGTCGCAGGCTGAACCGGTCGGATTGACCGCAGTAGGCTGTGCCGGTTTTCCGCCGTTAACGGGAACTCATATGATGGTATGCAGTAACAGGTGGTTTTGAGAGTACGCAAAGAGTCTCTTCCGTAGTGCAGGAAGGGGCTTTTTTTACTATGAAAGTCCAAGAATCCAAGCCGCAAGGCGCAGGATGATTGGTAACTTTCACATCATTTTAAGTATATGATCGACAAGCCACCGCCAAAGATTGGAGGCAAATGAAGTGATTTACGAAAAGGTTTCAACGGATCTGAATTTTGTCGACCGGGAGAAGCGGGTAGAGAAGTTCTGGGACGACAATCAGATTTTTAAGAAGAGCATGGAGTCGCGCAAGGAGGGGCCGACCTACACGTTTTATGACGGACCGCCGACGGCGAATGGCAAGCCGCACATCGGCCATGTGCTGACCAGGGTCATCAAGGACATGATTCCGCGTTATCGCGCCATGAAGGGCTATATGGTGCCGAGGAAGGCTGGATGGGATACGCACGGGCTTCCGGTGGAGCTGGAGGTCGAGCGGGAGCTGGGTCTGGACGGCAAGGAGCAGATCGAGCAGTATGGTCTGGATCCGTTTATCCGCAAGTGCAAGGAAAGCGTCTGGCGCTATAAGGGCATGTGGGAGGATTTCTCCGGCACGGTCGGTTTCTGGGCGGATATGGAGAATCCGTATGTGACGTACCATGATGATTTCATTGAGTCTGAGTGGTGGGCCTTGAAGACGATCTGGGATAAGGGGCTTCTGTACAAGGGTTTCAAGATTGTTCCCTATTGCCCGCGCTGCGGCACGCCCCTTTCTTCTCATGAGGTGGCGCAGGGCTATAAGAATGTCAAGGAGCGCGCCGCGGGCGTCCGTTTCCGGGTGAAGGATGAGGACGCGTATTTCCTGGCCTGGACGACGACGCCGTGGACGCTGCCGTCGAATGTGGCGCTCTGCGTGAACCCGAGGGATACCTATGTGAAGGTGAAGGCCGCGGACGGCTATACCTACTATATGGCGCAGGCGCTGCTTGATACGGTTTTAGGCTCCCTGGCAAAGGACGGACAGCCGGCTTATGAGATCCTGGAAACCTTTGTGGGGAAGGATCTGGAGTATAAGGAGTATGAGCCGTTGTTTGCCTGCGCGGGAGAAGCGGCTGTCAGGCAGCATAAGAAGGCGCATTTCGTGACCTGCGACGATTATGTCTCGATGTCGGATGGTACCGGCATTGTCCACATTGCGCCGGCCTTTGGTGAGGATGACTCCCGGATTGGACGCAATTATGACCTGCCGTTTGTCCAGTTTGTGGACGGCAAGGGCAATATGACGGCGGAGACGCCGTATGCGGGCCTTTTTGTCAAGAAGGCCGATCCAGAGGTCTTGAAGGATCTGGATGCGGAGGGGAAGCTTTTCTCCGCGCCGAAGTTTGAGCATGACTATCCGTTCTGCTGGCGCTGCGACACGCCGCTGATTTATTATGCGCGCGAGTCCTGGTATATCAAGATGACCGCGGTGAAGGATGATCTGATCCGCAATAACAATACGATCAACTGGATCCCGGAGAGCATCGGCAAGGGCCGTTTCGGCGACTGGCTGGAGAATGTCCAGGACTGGGCGGTGAGCCGAAACCGTTACTGGGGCACGCCGCTTAATATCTGGGAGTGCCAGGAGTGCGGCCATATGGAGAGCATCGGTTCCCGCGAGGAGCTGTATCTTAAGAGCGGGAATGAGGCGGCAAAGACGGTCGAGCTGCACCGTCCGTATATTGATGAGATCACCTGCTCCTGCCCGAAGTGCGGCGGGACGATGAAGCGGGTGCCGGAGGTGATTGACTGCTGGTTTGACTCCGGCGCGATGCCGTTTGCGCAGCATCATTATCCGTTTGAAAATGAAAAGCTGTTTAAAGAGCAGTTCCCGGCGCAGTTTATCTCCGAGGCGGTCGATCAGACCAGAGGATGGTTTTATTCGCTGCTCGCGGAGTCCACGCTTCTGTTTAATTGCGCGCCGTATGAGAATGTCATTGTCCTCGGCCATGTGCAGGATGAGAACGGGCAGAAGATGAGCAAGTCGAAGGGCAATGCGGTCGATCCCTTTGAGGCGCTGGCCACCTACGGAGCGGACGCGATCCGCTGGTATTTCTATATCAACAGCGCTCCCTGGCTGCCGAACCGGTTCCACGGCAAGGCGGTGCAGGAGGGACAGCGTAAGTTCATGGGAACGCTGTGGAATACCTATGCCTTTTATGTGCTGTACGCCAACATTGACAATTTTGACCCGACGAAGTATACTCTTACCTATGAGCAGCTTCCGGTCATGGATAAATGGCTCCTTTCCAGGATGAATTCCATGGTGAAGGCCGTTGATGAAAATCTGGACGGCTATCGGATTCCGGAGGCGGCGCGGGCTCTTCAGGATTTTGTGGACGACATGAGCAACTGGTATGTCCGCCGCAGCCGTGAGCGCTTCTGGGCGAAGGGCATGGAGCAGGATAAGATCAATGCTTATATGACGCTGTATACCGCCCTGGTGACGGTGTCGAAGGCGGCGGCGCCGATGATCCCGTTCATCACGGAGTCCATTTATCAGAATCTGGTGAGGAGCGTAGACAAGGATGCGCCGGAGAGCATTCATCTGTGTGATTTCCCGACGGCGGAGGAGTCCCATATCGATCCGCAGCTGGAAGCGGATATGGATGAGATTTTAAAGATCGTGGTATTCGGACGCGCGGCGAGAAATACGGCGAACCTCAAGAACCGTCAGCCCATCGGGCGGATGTATGTGAAAGCGGATCACGCCCTCTCGGATTTCTATGTGGAGATCATCGAGGATGAGCTCAATGTGAAGGCAGTAGAATTTGTCGAGGATGTGCGCAGCTTCACTACCTATACCTTTAAGCCGCAGCTTCGCACGGTCGGCCCGAAGTATGGCCGCCAGCTGGGCAATATTAAAAAGGCGCTGGCGTCGGTGGACGGGAATGCGGCCATGGATCAGCTGAAGGCAGAGGGCGCGCTGAAGTTTGAGTTTGACGGCGTCCCGGTGACGCTGACCGAGGAAGACCTGCTGATCGATATGGCGCAGACGGAAGGGTACGTCTCAGAGGGAGATAACTACGTGACGGTAGCGCTGGATACCAGGCTGACGCCGGAGCTGATCGAGGAGGGCTATGTGCGCGAGCTGATCAGCAAGATCCAGACCATGCGCAAGGAAGCAGACTTTGAGGTGACCGATCACATCCGCGTCACTCTGGATTGCGGCCAGGATCCGGAGATGGAAGCGATTGTAGAGAAATATAACGAGGAAATCAGGCGCGTTGTTCTGGCGGAGACGTTGGAAGTCGACGCAAAAGGCCTTAAGAACAGAGCGGAGAATCCGCAGAAGGGCCGGGAGTTCTCGATCAACGGGAAGAACGTATATTTTGTCGTAGAGAGAATCGAATCGAACAGCTGACAGCAAAGCAGGCGTCGTTGTGATTTGCCATCGCATGCGGAGAAAACTGCCAATGGCAGGCCGCCGCAGCCTTGGCCGCGGCGGCGCAACAGAAGGAGAGAGCTATGATAAAAAAGGGATTTGATAAGGAGACTTTTAAGAGAAGCGTCATTTACAATGTGAAGAATCTGTTCCGCAGGACGATTGACGAGGCGACGCCGGAGCAGATTTTCCAGGCGGTTTCCTATGCGGTGAAGGATGTCATCGTGGATGAGTGGATCGCGACGCACAAGGAGTATGAGAAGCAGGACGCCAGAACCGTGTATTACATGTCCATGGAGTTTCTGATGGGCCGCGCCCTTGGAAATAACATGATCAGCATTATGGCGTATGATGAGATCAGGGAAGTCCTGACCGAAATGGGCTTTGACTTAAACCTGATCGAGGATCAGGAGCCGGATCCGGCGCTGGGCAACGGCGGCCTTGGCCGTCTGGCGGCGTGCTTCCTGGATTCCCTTTCCACATTGGGTTATCCGGCCTATGGCTGCGGCATCCGTTATCATTACGGTATGTTCAAGCAGAAGATTGACAACGGCTTTCAGATCGAGGTGCCGGACGAGTGGCTGAAGAACGGAAATCCGTTTGAGATTCGCCGTTCGGAGTATTCGACGGAGGTCAAGTTTGGCGGCTATGTGAAGACCGTGTGGGAGAATGGCCGGGAGCGCTTTGTGCAGGAGGGATATTCCTCTGTCCTGGCGGTGCCGTATGACATGCCGATTGTCGGCTATGGAAACAATGTGGTGAACACCCTGCGCATCTGGGACGCACAGCCGATCAACACCTTTAACCTCGATTCCTTTGACCGTGGCGATTATCAGAAGGGGGTGGAGGAGGAAAATCTGGGGAAGAAGATCTGAGATGTCCTCTATCCGAACGATAACCACTATGCCGGCAAGGAGCTGCGTCTGAAGCAGCAGTATTTCTTCATTTCAGCGAGCGTGCAGCGTGCCGTGGCGAAGTATATGGAGAAGCATGACGACATTCATGGCTTCCATGAGAAGAATGTGTTCCAGCTGAACGATACGCATCCGACCGTGGCGGTGGCGGAGCTGATGCGTATTCTGTTAGACGAGTACCAGCTGAGCTGGGATGAGGCGTGGTATATCACAACGCACACCTGCGCCTATACGAATCACACGATCATGGCCGAGGCGCTGGAGAAGTGGCCGATCGAGCTGTTTTCCAGACTGCTTCCGCGTATCTATCAGATCGTGGAGGAGATCAACCGCCGCTTCATCCATGAGATTCAGCAGAGATATCCGGGACGTCAGGATAAGATCGCGAAGATGGCGGTCATCTATGACGGCCAGGTGCGTATGGCAAACATGGCGATCGTCGGCGGCTATTCGGTCAACGGCGTCGCGAGACTGCACACGGAGATTCTGAAGAATGAGCAGCTGCATGATTTCTATGAGATGATGCCGCAGAAGTTCAACAACAAGACGAACGGCATTACCCAGAGACGTTTCCTGCTCCACGGCAATCCGCTTCTGGCAAACTGGGTGACGGATAAGATCGGCGACGAGTGGATCACAGACCTGTCTGCCATCAGCAAGCTGAAGCTGTTTGTGGACGATGAGAAGAGCCAGCACGAGTTTATGAACATCAAGTATCAGAACAAGGTGCGCCTGGCGAAGTACATTAAGGAGCACAACGGCATCGACGTCGATCCGCGCTCGATCTTCGACGTGCAGGTGAAGCGCCTGCATGAATATAAGCGTCAGCTGATGAATATCCTTCATGTGGTTTACCTGTATAATATGCTGAAGGATAATCCCAATATGGATATGGTGCCGCGCACCTTTATCTTTGGCGCGAAGGCGGCGGCCGGCTATAAGATTGCGAAGCTGACCATCAAGCTGATCAATTCGGTGGCGGACGTCATCAACAATGACCGTTCCATCAACGGCAAGATCAAGGTGGTCTTCATTGAGGATTACCGCGTGTCAAACGGCGAGATTATCTTTGCCGCGGCGGACGTCAGCGAGCAGATTTCCACGGCCTCCAAGGAGGCGTCCGGCACGGGCTGCATGAAGTTCATGCTGAACGGCGCTCTGACGATCGGCACCATGGACGGCGCAAACGTGGAGATCGCGGAGGAAGTCGGCGAGGAGAATATGTTTATCTTCGGTACGCCTTCCGATGAGATCATTGAACTGGAGAAGAACCGTCAGTACCATCCGATGGATATCTTCAACAATGACCAGGATATCCGTCATGTGTTGATGCAGCTGATCAACGGCTATTTTGCGCCGCAGGATACCGAGCTTTTCCGCCCGATTTACAATTCGCTGCTTAACACGCAGAGCAGCGACCGCGCGGACGCTTACTTTATCCTTAAGGATTTCCGGGCTTACGCGGATGCGCAGCAGAGAGTGAACAAGGCTTACCAGGATCAGAGCTGGTGGGCGAGAACCGCCATGCTGAACACGGCGTGCAGCGGCAAGTTCAGTTCTGACCGGACCATTCAGGAGTATGTGGATGATATCTGGCATCTGGATAAGGTAAAGGTAGAGCTGTAATAAAATGTTTGATCCCTTCATATACTGGCTGTAGTCTTTGGCAGGAGCCGGGTATGGAGGGATCTTTTTATGCGGATGCGCGGATGGGTCGTGTTGTCGTGTGTGTTGCTGTCTGGCACCTGGGGCGCTACCCTGGGCTTTCGCTGGGCTTCGACTGGAGCCGGAATCCTTGAGGCGGGCGAGGACGAAGAGCAGGGGGACGGGGCGGAGACAGATGGAGAGACAGAAGCGGCAGTGACTGCCGGGGGAGAAGCTGAGGCGGCAGCCGTCGGAGCGGATCCGGTGAAGGGCCGGTCGGGCGGAGACGAATCGGTTTTGCGCGTCAGACGAATCTGTATGGAGCGCGACGGCGTCAGCACCTACATGGTTCTGGAGGATTATCTGCCCGGCGTGGTGGCGTGCCAGATCGACTTACATTCTGCTGCAGAGGTACAAAAGTGTCAGGCGATCATCGCGCGGACCTATATCTGCCGTCTGATGGGCGAGCGGGAGGAAATCCATGAGGAGGAGCTGGACCTGGACTATCTGGGGAAGCGGACGCTGGAGGCCGCAGGCACGGCGGAACGGGAGCAGATGGCCAGGCTGCTTGAAGAGTGTGAGGAAGCGGTGCGGGAGACGGAAGGGCTGGTCATGACGTATGAGGGAGAATATATTCTGCCGCTTTTTCATGCGGTCAGCGCCGGGAAGACCAGGCAGGGAGAGGCGGATTACCCTTATTTAAAGTCTGTGGAAAGCCGATGGGACAGGGAGGCGGAGGATTTTGAGCGTTCCTATGCCTGGAGCAGGCAGGAATTTGCGTTGCGTATCAGCGGGATTCGCGACGGCCAGTCTGTCGAAGCCTCTCAGATTCCCGGGCAGATGCAGACGATCCGGAAGGACGAGGCGGGCTATATGGTGCGGATGAAAATCGGCGCAGGAGAATACAGCGGCGAGGAAATCCAGTATGCGCTGGAGCTGCCGTCCGCCTGCTTTACCTTCTCCGGCACAGGAGACGAGATCTGCGCGCTTGTGAGGGGGCAGGGGCATGGGTACGGACTCAGTCAGGCCGGCGCTGACGGGATGGCGCGGGAGGGATGGGGATGCGAGGAGATCCTCAAATATTTTTATTCCGGAATCGCGGTAGAAAAAGAGTCGGATTCTGAATAACTCGGGTCACTTTGGTAAGAATAGTACCGAGGTGATAAACGGTGAAAGAGAAAATCAATCAGATGCTGAGGGACAAGCTGTTCCTTGTCATGCTGGTACTGGGCCTGCTGACTATCGTAGCTGCGGCAGGCGTCGCGCGCATGCAGAGAAGGGGCGGGTCGGACACGAATCCATATGTGGACATACGGGGGCAGGAGGAGCTTCTTGCGGAGGATCCGCCTGTGCCTGTGGCCGGGGAATCCGATGCCGGACCCGCAGAAGAAAAGGAAGAGAAGCTGGCCGGGCAGGACAATCCGGATACGGCGGTGAGGGAAGAAGAGATGGAACTCGCCCGTAAGGAATCGGCTGCGCTTCCCGCAGACCATGCGGCGGGGGAAGAGGCGGTGGAGGCCGGAGCCGGACTTGAGGCGGCTTCCGCTCTGGCGCTTGACTTTAGTCCGGAGACACGCATGAGTTGGCCGGTGCGCGGCAATGTACTCCTTGATTACAGCATGGACACGACGATCTATTTTCCGACGCTTGACCAGTATAAGTGCAATCCGGCGCTGGTCATCCAGGGGGAGATCAGCGATCCGGTGTGTGCGCCTGCCAATGCCCGCGTGCTGAAGGTCGCTTCCAATGAGGAGATCGGCAATTACCTGACGCTTGATCTCGGAAACGGTTATACGGCGGTATGCGGTCAGCTGAAAGAGATCGCGGCGGCGGAGGGAGAGTACCTGACGCAGGGGCAGCTGCTCGGCTACGTGGCCGAGCCGACAAAATACTATACGGTTGAGGGCAGCAACGTATACTTTGCGTTGCAGCAGGACGGCCAGACCATCGATCCGCTCGATGTCCTGGAATGAGTAAAAAGGAGGCGACCGCCTCCTTTTTGGCTTGTATTCGCCGGGAAAATTGGTTATACTGGAGAGGCAAAAAAGGACAGCTTACAAAACGACACTGGAAAATCATGATTTCAGCGGAAAGGAATAGAATGAATATTATGTTTTTTCTCACGCCGAAAAGTGAGGTTGCACATATTTATGAAGACGATTCGCTCCGCCAGGCTCTGGAGAAGATGGAGAATCACCGTTATTCCGCGGTGCCGCTCCTGACGCGCCACGGAGGCTATGTCGGGACGATCACGGAGGGCGATCTGCTGTGGGGGATCAAGAATCAGTACGATCTCAATCTGAAGGAGGCGCAGTACATCCCGATCACCAGCATCCGGCGAAGGATCGATTATCTGCCGGTGAATGCGAAGTGCAATATGGAGGATCTGATCGAGCGGGCGTTGAATCAGAATTTTGTGCCGGTCGTGGACGACCGGGGACTGTTTATCGGAATTGTCACGAGAAAGGATATTATCCGCTACTATGCGAAAAAGAGCGGACAAAAAGTGGACTGATCATATTTGACGAGACTGGATATTCTCACCAATCCACTGCGGTGCTATCATGGGGTGCAGAAACACAGGATAGACGAAAAGGAGTGATCGAGAATGAACAGATCAGATAATAAAGTTCACAAAATTGCGCTGACGGCCCTGATGGCGGCCCTGTGCTACGTTTCATTTACTTATTTGAAGATTCCGATTCCGACTTTCGGCGGCGATTACACGGCGCTTCACATCGGAAACGCGTTCTGTGTGCTGGCGGCGCTGCTTCTGGGCGGCTGGTACGGCGGCCTGGCCGGTTCTCTGGGGATGACGATCGCGGATATCCTCGATCCGGTGTATATCACCAGCGCGCCGAAGACCTTCATCCTGAAGCTTTGCATTGGCCTGATCAGCGGATTCATCGCGCATCGCGTTGCACATATCACGGAATCTCATGACGCGAAGTATGTTTTTAAGTGGACGCTCATCGCGTCGATCGCCGGACTTGGCTTCAACGTCATTGCGGATCCGATTGTCGGATATTTTTACAAAAATTACATCCTCGGCGTTCAGTCGGACGCGGCGAAGATTATGGCGACGTGGGCGGCCGGCGTGACCTTCCTCAACGCAGTCGTCGGGACGGTGGTGGTTGTGGCGGTTTATCTCGCCGTTCGTCCGGTTCTCAGGAAAGCCGGTTTGTTCGAGGTCATTTCAGAGAGCTGAGGCGCGGTTGGCAGCTGCCCGGCAGGCGAGAGGACGAAAAGAGAACAGGTTCCTATCAGCGGTGAGAGCTTCCCGGAGGGATTTTTCCTTCCGGGATTTTTTCGCCGGGAATTTTTTGGAAAGTTATGGTAGCGGATTTCTGAGTTTTGTTGTACAATGGAGTCATGTATAGGTTCGGAAACGATTTGAAACGGGGTTCCCCAAATTTTTGCGAAACATTTTGAAACACGAAAGATGAATGACGTTTCATGAAATCATGCGTCAGATCAGAGCGCGAAGAGGATTTTTATATTTAATATGGAAGAAAGTGAGTCCTTTTGCGGCTTTTGACGCCGATTGTCGTGCCGTGCATGAGCAGGAATGGGGAAAACCATACCTGGCATGTTTTTTGCTGTAAACACATACAAAAGAAAAGGAAAGGAGAAGGTGTGAGGCTATGAGACTTTGTTATCAGGTTGCAACGCCAGATGTGGCGATTGCAGATTCTGTGACCGCCTATCAGGGACCGTTGGAGAAGAGCTTTTCTGATCTGGCTTCCTTTGGCTACAAGGGAGTCGAGCTCATGACGCTGAACCCGTCCAAGCTGGACTGGGAATTTGTGAAGAGCGAGGCGGAGAAAAACGGGCTGAAGGTCGTTCTTGTCTGTACGGGAGAGATCTTCGGGCAGCTCGGATTAAGCTATACCAATCCGAAGGCGGAGATCCGTGCGGAGGCGATTGCCAGAAGCAAGGAGATCATTGATTTCGCATCGTACCTGGGAGCGAATATCAATATCGGCCGTGTCCGCGGCCAGTACTGCGCGGAGCTGACAAAGGAGCAGACGGAGGAGTATGCGGTGGCGGCTTTCAGAGAGCTGGCTGATTATGCGGCTCCGAAGAATGTCAAGATTGCCCTGGAGACGGTGACGATCATGCAGACGAACTTCATCAACACCTGCGCGGAGGGCGCTGCGATGGTTGATCGCGTGGATCGTCCGAATTTCAGACTGATGCTGGATGTCTTCCATCTGAATCTGGAGGAGAAGGACGTCATCGAGGCGATCAGACAGTACAGCCCCTATAACATCCATGTACATCTGGCGGATAACAACCGCCGTTATCCGGGACATTGCGGACTGGATTTCGAGAAGATCATTTCTACCTTTAAGGAATGCGGATATGACGCAGCGTTCTGCACAGAGATCTTCCAGATTCCGAGCATGGAGGAAGCGGCGAAGGGAGCGATCGCTCATCTGCAGCCGATCCTGGACAAGGTGTACGGACCGCAGCAGTAGGAGGCTGAAACCATGAAAAGTATTGCATTGATTCACACGGTGAAATCGCTCGCCATATCCTTTGACCAGATGCTGAAGGATTATGTGGGCGAGGAGGTAAAGGTTCACAACCTCTGGGACGATTTCCTGGCCAACAACCCGAACGAGATCGGCGAGTTCACGATTGACAACCGCAACCGTCTTTTCAATGACGTCAAGACGGCGGAGTTAACCGGAACGGACATGATCGTGGTCACCTGCTCGACCCTGACGCCGATTGTCGGCATGATCCGTCCGTTTGTGAAGGTTCCGCTGATCGCCATCGACGACGAGATGGGGCGGAAGGCTGTGACCTACGGAGACCGCGTCCTGATTCTGGCGACCGCAGGCAGCACGCAGGGGCCGCTGACGGACAAACTCCGGGAGGAAGCGGCGAAGCTGGGCAAGATGATTCAGATTGATTTCCTTGCCAATGCGGAAGCCTTTGCCGCGATGAAGGCGCTCGAGATGGAGAAGCATGACGCGCTGCTGCTTGAGATGGCGAAGGACATCTCCGGCTATGACTGCGTGGTACTTGCGCAGGCATCGATGGCTCATCTCGACAAGAGGATTGAGGAGATCTGCGGGATCCCCGTACTTTCCAACATTTCATTTTGCCTGCAGCAGGTGAAGGAAACCTTATCAACTCTGTAATGATTCAGGACGATGTCGGCCTGGATGATTATAAATCAATCAAAGAAAAGAGGACTATCAAAATGACCAACGAAAAGAAACAGGAGTTGGATGCGCTCTGTCTCCATTTCAGACGCACGTTAATTGACATTTTGCACCAGAAGCAGACCGGACATCCGGGCGGCTCTCTTTCCGTATGTGAGATTCTGACGGATCTGTATTTTAACGACGCGAATATCACCCCGGAGAATTTTGGCGACAGAAGCCGCGATAAGATCGTTCTCTGCAAGGGACATGCGGCTCCGATGCTGTATCTGAACCTGGCTGAGAAAGGCTTCTTCCCGAAGGAAGCTCTCTACACCCTGCGCGACATCGACAGCATCCTGCAGGGACATCCGTGCTCCAAGGAGACTCCTGGCGTCGAGGCATCTACCGGCCCGCTGGGCGCAGGCTATCCTCTGGCTCTGGGTGTTGCTCTTGCGGATATGCATGACGGCATTGACGCTTATACCTATGCGATCCTTGGCGACGGCGAGATCAATGAGGGCGTTGTCTGGGAGACCTGCATGAACGCTTCCAAGTTCAAGGCAGATCATCTGATTTCGATTCTTGACTGGAACGGCGTACAGCTCGACGGCACCAATGCTGAGATCATGCCGATGGGCGATGTAGAGCTGAAGTTCAAGGCGTTCGGATACAATACGATCGTATGCGACGGCCATGACGTATCCGCCATCAGCGCGGCGATCGAGGTTGCCAAGACGGTCAAGGGCGTGCCGAGCATCATCCTGGCCAAGACGGTCAAGGGCAAGGGCATTTCCTTCATGGAAGGCAAGAATACCTGGCACGGAGCTCCGATCAAGGACGAGTTCTATGAAATCGCAGTGAAAGAATTAGGGGGTGTACAGTAATGGCAAAGGCAATTCGTGACGTATACGGTGAGACACTGAAGAAATATGGTGAGACGAATGAGAATATCGTAGTTCTGGATGCCGACGTATCCAGCTCTACCAAGTCCGCAGTATTTGGCAAGGCATATCCGGATCGCTTCTACAACTGCGGTATTTCCGAGTATGCCATGATGGGCATCGCGGCAGGTATGGCCAAGAGCGGCAAGATCCCGTTCGTGAACACGTTCGCGGTATTCCTGACCACTCTGGGTTCCCTGGCAGCGAGAACCTTCATGTCCTATTCCGGGCTTCCGATCAAGATGATGGGCGGCTACGGCGGACTGTCCGACGCGTTTGACGGTGCGACCCATCACGCTCTGGAAGATATCGCCATGATGAGAACGCTTCCGAATATCCAGGTTCTGGTTGCTTCTGATGCACAGATCACAGACTGGATGGTAAAGTATGCGATTGAGACTCCGGAGCCGATGTATATCCGCCTTTCCAGAGATGCCGCTCCGGATTGCCATCCGGCAGACGCCAAGTTTGAGATCGGCAAGGGCATGGTTGTCAAAGAGGGTACGGATGTTGCGATTATCGCCTGCGGCCTGATGGTCAGCACGGCTCTCACAGCAGCGGAGCAGCTGGCTGCGAAGGGCATCAATGCAAAGGTTGTCGATATGTACAGCATCAAGCCGATCGACGCAGAGCTGATTGTTGAGTGCGCGAAGTGTGGCGCGATCGTGACCGCAGAGGAGCACAGCGTGATCGGCGGCCTTGGCGGCGCGGTTGCAGAGGTTCTGGCGAAGGAAGGCTGCGCGGTTCCGACTGAGATGGTCGGCATGATGGATCGTCACGGCGAGTCCGGCCCGTACAAGTCTCTTCTGAAGAAGTATGGCCTGGATGCGGACGCAGTTGCAGCGGCAGCTGAGAAGGCAGTATCCCGCAAGTAAGAATGAACCGTATGGAAAGCAGGTATCGTGATGGAGAAATCTATGAGACGTTACATGAAGGTCGGTACGATTCTTCATGTCACTTACAAGGAGCTCGGCGGCGGTGAGGGTCCGATCCTGGAACGCCTCAAAAAGATCGTGACCGATCCTTATTTTGAAGTCGTAGAAGTGGCGCAGATGAAGGACAGCAAGGTCCGGAAGGCTGCGGCAGAGATGATAGCCTGCGGGCATATGACGACAGCATACGGCGGACAGGGCCGTATGCTGGGCGCCGGCCTGAACATAAACGATCTCGATGAGGCCGGGCGTCAGGCGGCGATTGCATCCCTGAAGGAAGGGATAGACGAGGCATATGAAATCCATGCTGCGGATTTCGCCTTCCTGGCCGGAAGATATGAGGAGGAGACGAAGGAAGAATCCTTCCAGGCTCTCCTGAAATCGACCAGGGAGCTTTGCGAGTACGCGAAGGCAAAGGGAGATATGCCGATTTTGTGCGAGGTATTTGATTACGACATCGCAAAGAAGTCGCTGATCGGACCGGTGGATATGGCGAAGCGCTACGCCAGCGAGATCTGCGCGGATTATGACAATTTCGGGCTTATGGTGGATTTGAGCCATATTCCGATGATTCACGAGACGATTGAGGAGAACCTTCTCCCGGTACAGAAATACATCCGCCACGCTCACATGGGCAACACGGTCATCAAGAGTCCGGACTGCCCGGCTTACGGAGACGAGCATCCGCGGTTCGGTTTCCCGAACAGCGAGAACGATGTGGAGGAGCTGGCCGCCTATCTGCGGCTGCTGTTGGAGATCGGCTTCCTGAATGAGAAGAATCGGCCGATTGTCAGTTTTGAGGTGAAGCCATTTGGCGACGAGGACCCCGACGTCACTCTCGCCAATGCGAAGAGGACCCTGGATCTTGCCTGGGAACTCGTATAAATCAAATTTTTGTCGCTTTTAAGGAGGAAAAAACCAATTATGAAAGATTCCATTCATAAGTATTTTCAGGTCGGGACAATCCGCTGGATGTCTTTCCCGAAGAGAAGCATCATCGACCAGGTGAAGAGAATTGCCGTTGATGATTATTTCGATGTGATTGAGCTGACCAAATGCACCGACGACGCAGAGCGTGAGGAAGTCAAGAAGATTCTTGAGCAGTCTCATCTGAAGGTCTGCTACGGCGCACAGCCGAGACTTCTCGGACCGAAGCTGAACCCGAACGATATCGACGAAGAGGGCAGAAAGGCCGCTGAGGCTACCCTGATCGAGGCGATCGACGAGGCAGAGTATCTTGGCGCGAAGGGAATCGCGTTCCTGGCTGGCAAGTGGGCGCCGGAGACGAAGGATCAGGCGTATGCCCAGCTTCTGAAGACAACCCGCAATCTCTGCGATTATGCGAAGACCAAGGGAATGATGGTTGAGCTTGAGGTCTTTGACTTCGATCTCGACAAGGCTGCCCTGATCGGACCGGCTCCGTATGCGGCGCAGTTTGCGGCGGATATGAGAACCACGCACAACAACTTTGGCCTGCTGGTGGATCTCTCTCATTTCCCGACCACCTATGAGACTTCCAAGTTTGTCATTCAGACGGTGCGTCCGTACATCACCCACCTTCACTTTGGCAATGCGGTTGTCAAGAAGGGCTATCCGATGTATGGCGATCTGCATCCGCGTCTGGGTTATCCGGACAGCGCGAACGACGTCGAGCAGCTGGCGGATTATCTGACCGTCCTGAAGCAGGAGGGCTTCTTCAACGCGAAGGATCCGATGGTTCTCTCCATGGAAGTCACGCTTGCGCCGGGTGAGGACGACGAGATTGTCCTGGCGAACACCAAGAGATGCTTAAATCGCGCGTGGGCGATGGTAGAAGACTGATTCAGAGGATTATCACGGGGGTCAGCTCGTCTGACCCCGACATTATCATTATAAACAGCTATGCTAAGCTTAGTCTGCGCCTGCGGCCTGACTTCGCTAAGCGCCGCTGCATACATGAAAGTTGCCAATCATCCTGCGCCTTGCGGCTTGGATTCTTGGACTTTCATAGTAAAGGAGACAGAATATGAAAATTGTGGTATTAGACGGTTATACGGAGAATCCGGGCGACATCAGCTGGGCGCCGCTTGAGGCACTTGGCGAGGTAACGGTGTATGACAGGACTGCTTATGAGGAGTCTCCGCTGATTGCCGAGAGAATCGGCGATGCTGAGATCGTTGTCATGAACAAGACTCCGATCAGCAAGGAGACGATGGATAAGTGCCCGAACATCAAGGCGATCGCTGTCCTGGCAACCGGTTATAACGTCATCGATTATAACTATGCGAAGGAGAAGGGCATCCCGGTCATGAACGTCCCGGTATACGGAACGGACAACGTCAGCCAGTATGCGGTTGGCCTTCTGTTAGAGGCCTGCTCTCACATCGGCCATCATGACACCTCTGTGCATGCCGGCGAGTGGGCAAGCAACGATGACTGGTGCTATTGGCACTATCCGCTGATCGAGGTGTCCGGCAAGACTGCGGGTATCATCGGACTTGGACGGATCGGTGTGAACACCGCGAAGATCCTGAAAGCGATGAACATGAACGTGATCGCTTACGATGCGTTCCAGAGTGACGCCGGAAAGGCAGTCGCGGAGTATGTGGAATTGGACGAGCTGCTTGCAAAGTCCGATTTCATCTTCCTGCATTGCCCGCTGTTCCCGTCTACGCAGGGAATCATCAACAAGGACAACATCGCAAAGATGAAGGATGGCGTGATCATCATCAACAACAGCCGCGGACCGCTGGTTGTCGAGCAGGATCTGTATGACGCGCTGGAGAGCGGCAAGGTTGCCTTTGCGGCACTCGACGTGGTATCCACAGAGCCGATCAAGGCGGACAACGTCCTCCTCAAGGCAAAGAACTGCATCATCACTCCGCATATTTCCTGGGCGACCAAGGAAGCGCGTGAGAGAATCATGAACACGACCGCAGAGAACATCAAGTCTGTGATCGACGGCGCTCCGGCCAATGTCGTGAACAAGTAAGATAAAAACCGTCAAATTTTATGGTTCAAAAAGCACTCAACTATGGTATAATTGCTATAGTTGGGTGCTTTTTTGCGAAAGCATACAGAAGGAGCTGCCGGTGGCAGGTCCTGTAGTTTACCGGACGGACGTGAGGCAGCGAGTGGGGACAGGACGGACGTTTGGCCGGAGCCATGGAGAAAGAGGGAAGATGGATGGTAAAGATCAGGGTTTTTATCCCGCATCTGGAGTTGAAGGAGATATTTGAACAGGTGGTTGCACAGCTGCCGAAATATGATAACATACAGATTGAGACGACGTATGTGTTTGGAACGCCGGTTGAGCTGTCACAGAACTGGGACGCGGAGATCCTGGTCGCCAGGGGAATGACCTACGACGCGCTCCGTGAACTGTTCCCGACCAAGCATGTCGTCCAGATCCGGCTGAGCAGCTTTGATATTTTTGCGGCGCTGGTGAAGTGCAGGGATTTCCAGGCGAAGAGGATCGCGCTGTTTCTGCATGATATCCGGATTCCGAGTCTTCCGTATCTTGAGGAATTGTGCGGGGCGCCGATTATGATATATGACGCGCCGGATGAGAAGACTTCCGAGCTTTCGATTCGCCAGGCGGTGAAGGACGGCGCGGACATCTTCGTGGGAGCCGGTACGGTGTGCGGGATCTGTGACCGGATGGGACTGCGGCGCGTACATATCCACACGAAATATGCGGCGGTAGAGATGGCGATGCAGGAGGCGGTGGAGACCGCGAAGACGATCAATTATGAGCGAACGCGTTCGGATATTTTCAACACGATGCTCAATTACAGTGAGGACGGGATCATCGCGGTCAACGAGAACGGCAGGATCCTTTCGATCAACAATCAGGCCTATCTGATTTTCCAGCTCTCGACGGTGAAGGATATGGTAGGACAGCCGATCTCGTCCATCCTCCAGTCCCAGAAGTGGAAAAGCCTGGTCGACAGCGGAGCGGAGACGGAGCAGCTCATCAAGATTCACGAGAAGAATTATTACGTGCGCTGCAATTCGTTGAGCGAGAAGGGGCAGGAGACGGGGGCTCTGTTCTTCGTCAAGAACGCGGACCGGATCATAGAAGAGGAAAGCAAAATCCGGCGCGGTCTCTCGGAAAAGGGACTGACGGCAAAGTATTCCTTTAAGGATATTCTCGGACAGAGCGACGCGATCCGGGATAACATCCGCATTGCGGAGCGCTACAGCCGCGTCAACTCCAATGTCCTGATTATCGGAGAAACCGGAACCGGCAAGGAACTGTTCGCGCACAGCATCCATCAGGCGAGCAAAAGGAGCAATCAGCCGTTTGTCGCGCTCAACTGCGCGGCGCTGCCGGAGAACCTGTTGGAGAGCGAGCTGTTCGGATATGAGCCGGGCGCTTTCTCTGGCGCCTCGAAGGGAGGCAAGATCGGCCTGTTTGAGCTGGCTCACAAGGGAACCATCTTCCTGGATGAGATCGGCGAGATCCCGATCGCCCTGCAGGCGAAGCTGCTGCGTGTGCTGCAGGAGAAGGAGATCCGCCGGATCGGCAGCACGAGCGTACATCCGGTCGACGTGCGCGTCATCTCCGCGACCAATATTGATATCGAAAAGAAGATCGAGGAGGGAGAGTTCCGCTCCGACCTTTACTACCGCCTGAATCTGCTGGATATCTATATTCCCCCGCTCCGGGAGAGAAAAGAGGATATCCAGGAGCTGATTGATTTTTATCTGGCCAGCTTTGCCTGCGAGATGGGCAAGAGCATTCCCAAGGTGACGCCGGAGGCGGCGAAAATTTTCAATGACCATTCCTGGCCCGGGAATGTCCGTGAGCTCCGAAATATCTGTGAGAGGCTGACGGTGCTGAACGACACGAACGTTATTGATGAGAACCTGCTCTATCAGCTTAAGATCTTCCGCAGGAAGGCGGCGCGCCCGACTGTGGTCAGCGCGGATCCGGATTCGGTATACAGCCGTCTCCAGCCGAAGAAGAAAAAGAAGGATCTGGCGGAGGAGCTGGGTGTCAGCCGGACGACGCTCTGGCGGATGGCAAAGCGTCAGAACGAGCTGGAGAAGCGTCAGATGGGACGAAAAGATTAGAAGGAGAATGACCGTATGGCAAGTGTAGTCCTGAAAAAGGGCGGGGGACGCACCCTGAAAGCAGGAGGCGCCTGGATTTATGACAACGAGATCGAGCGGATTGACGGCGATTTCACAGAAGGAGATATCGTAGAGGTTCATGATTTCGACGGTTATCCCATGGGACAGGGCTTTCTCAATACCCGATCCAAAATCGCGGTTCGCATGCTGACCCGCAGGCGCGACACAGTCATTGACGAAGCGTTTCTCGCGCGTCGCGTCCGCGACGCCTGGGAATACCGCAAGGCCACGGTGGACACGGCAAGCTGCCGGGTGATTTTTGGCGAGGCAGATTTTCTGCCCGGTCTGGTCGTCGATAAATTTTCCGACGTCCTGGTTGTGGAATCTCTGGCGCTTGGCATCGACCGGTTGAAATGTCAGATCTTGGATGCTTTAAAGGAGATTCTGGCAGAGGACGGGATCCGGATCCGGGGCGTCTACGAGCGCAGCGACGCGAAGGTTCGTCTTCTGGAAGGAATGGAACGCTTCAAGGGATTTCTCGGCGAGCCGTTTGATCCGCGGGTCGAGATTGAGGAAAACGGCGTGCGTTACATCGTGAATGTGGCGGAGGGGCAGAAGACCGGTTTCTTTCTGGATCAGAAATACAATCGGCTGGCGGTGCGCCGTCTGTGCCGGAACGCGCGTGTGCTGGACTGCTTTACGCATACCGGCTCCTTCGCCCTGAACGCGGGCGTTGCGGGCGCGGCCGACGTCCTGGGAGTTGACGCTTCGGAGACTGGAGTCAGTCAGGCCAGAGAAAACGCAGCGCTCAACGGCCTTTCCGACCGGGTGAAATTTCTCTGTGCGGATGTTTTCGAGCTGCTTCCGGAGCTGGAGAAGCAGGGGGAACGCTATGATGTGGTCATCCTGGATCCGCCGGCGTTTACGAAGTCCCGCACGGCGACGAAAAACGCGGTGAAGGGCTACCGGGAGATCAACCTGCGTGGATTGAAGCTTGTGAGGGACGGCGGATACCTGGCGACCTGCTCCTGCTCCCACTTCATGGATCCGGCGCTCTTTGCGAAGACCATCCGCGAGGCCGCGGCGGGGGCGCATAAGCGTCTGCGCCAGGTAGAGTACCGCACGCAGTCGCCGGATCATCCGATCCTCTGGGGCGGGGATGAAGCTTCTTCTTATCTGAAGTTCTTTCTCTTTCAGGTGTGTGAGGAGCGCTAGGACATGATCTTTTTATGCAATCTTAACATCGGAATCAGAGAGAGGGAGGTGAAACGGGAAAAAACGAAACAAAATGAAACAATAAGGAAACGAAAATGAAAACCGGGTAAAATTCAGGAAAAGGAGGGGTGAGAAAAACTTGTACTTAAAATTCTGAAGTTGTACAAGAATATTCTGTGAAAGAGACAACCATCTGACGCAATAATCCAAAATAAAAGCTTTATTCCGGAGAAGACTGAGCGAAATAAACAGAGGAAACGTCCAAAATCCGGAAAAACCGTGAAAATAACCAATTGGCACGGGATTTGCTATGTAAAAGATTATCGTTTCGAAACAGACAGAACCCCGGGGTTCATTGGTTGTCCAGCTAACAACCAGAGAAATGTAAGGGAAAAACCAAATTAATTCAGAGGTGACGATTATGAATTTAGTTGTATTGATTGCTTCATTCTTCGTTATGCTTTTTCTTGGATTCCCGATTGCGTTCGCGCTGTTGCTGTCATCGCTGCTTTACATGGTCCTGTACTCGAGCGTACCGCTGATCATTATCGCGCAGCAGCTGTTAAAGGGCGTGGACTCGTTCACTCTGCTTGCCATTCCGTTCTTTGTCATCGCGGGATGTCTGATGCAGGGCGGCGGTATTTCCAAGAGAATCGTTGATTTCGCCAAGAAGCTGGTCGGATGGCTTCCGGGCGGTCTGGCAGTCGTGGATATCATCGCGAGCATGATCTTTGCGGCCATGACCGGCGCGGGCGCTGCGACGACGGCGGCGGTAGGCGGCATCATGATCCCATCCATGGAGGAGGAAGGCTATGACGGCGGATTCGCAAGCGCGATTCAGGCGATGGGCGGTATCTTCGGCCCGATCATCCCGCCGAGCACACTGATGGTTCTGTACGCGGTGGCTTCCGGCGAGTCGGTAGCGGATATGTTCCTGGGTGGCATTATCCCCGGATTGTTCCTGGGACTGGTTCTGATTATTGTTGTCGTCTGCATGTGTATCCAAAGAGGATATACGGGCGGTGAGAAGTTTAATCTGAAAGCGGCTGTGAAGTCCTTCGGTTCTGCCGTCTGGGCTCTGCTGGCTCCGGTTATCATCCTGGGAGGCATTTACTCCGGCGCGTTCACACCGACCGAGGCCTCTGCGGTATGCTGCTTCTACTGCCTGATCGTCGGCCTGTTCGTGTACCGTGAGATGAAGTTCCAGGACGTTCTCGATACGGTGTGGGGCGGCGTGAAGAGCGCGGCGGGCATCATGCTGATCGTGGCGGCGACGCAGGTATTTGGCTGGGTGCTGACCCGTGCGCAGATTCCGCAGACGATTGCAAAGATGTTTACGGAGAATGTCAGCAGCCAGACAGTCTTTATGCTTGTTGTCTGCCTGATCCTGATCGTGGCCGGCTGTTTCATCGACGCGGTTCCGGCGATCCTGATCTTTGCTCCGATTTTCTGCCCGACGGCGCAGGCATATGGGATTAATATGGTATATTTCGGCGTCATCATGGTCATTACCCTGTGTATCGGCCTTGCGACTCCGCCGGTTGGAATCAACCTTTATGTCGCGTCCAGTGTGGGCGGACAACCGGTTCACAAGATTATCCCGCATCTGCCGATTCCGCTGCTTGCGATTGCGGTCGGCACGATTATCCTGATTCTTGTCCCGCAGATCACGACGTTTTTGCCGAGCCTGGCAAAATAGCGATTTGTGTGTCCTATGAAAATAATTTTAAAAGGAGAATATAAATTATGAAAAAGAGAGGTGTAGCACTCGGCCTTGTCCTGACAATGGCAGCATCCCTGGCGGCATGTGGAGGATCCAGTTCTTCCAGCTCCAGCACCAGCACGACCGCAGCGGCGGCAGCGGCAGATGCAGGCGATTCCTCCGACAGCGGAGAGGCGTCCGCAGATTCCGGCGTGACCGGCGATTATCATGAGCTGGCTATGTTCGCGGGTTCCATCCCGGAGACGATGCCGACTGGCGTAGGTATGGAGGCGATGGCTCAGTACATCAACGACAATTCCAACGGAACTCTGAATGCGATCACCTATTATGATACGGCGCTTGGCGATGCGACGTCCATGGTACAGGGCCTGCAGCAGGGCACGGTTGATATCGGTGTGTCCGGTACCGCTTATTATTCAGGACTGGTTCCGGAGGTCAGCATCTTTGAGCTTCCGTTCCTGTTCTCTGATCTGGAGACGGCTCGTGCGGCTACCGCGGGTGGCGAGGCTGTTGACATCATCAACGAGAAATTTGAAGCAGTTGGTATCGTTGGCCTTTCCTTCTGGGAGAACGGATTCCGTGAGCTGTCCAACAATGTCCATGCGGTTAAGACCCCGGATGACATGAAGGGCATCAAGATGAGAACGCTGGCATCGGATGTACAGAGAGCGACTTGGGAGGCCTTTGGCGCCATGACCGCACAGATCGACGCTTCTGAGCTTTACACCGCTCTGCAGCAGGGCACGGTTGACGCACAGGATAACCCGCTTCATGAGATCGTATCCCGTAAGTTCTACGAGGTACAGAAGTATATCACTCTGACCGACGCGACCTACACACCTTTCTATATGTCTGCAAGCAAGATCACCTGGGATTCTCTTTCTGAGTCTCAGCAGGCTCTGATCCGTGAGGCAGCGGCTGTTGGCCGTGAGGCAATGCTGGAGGCAACGGACGCGGCGCAGGCAGAAGCTCTGCAGACCCTGATTGACAACGGCTGTGAGGTCGAGGAGGAGCCGGACAAGGAAGCCTTCAAGGAGATCGCGATGTCGACCTGGTCTCTGCTGACCGATCAGACAGAGGATGGCGCACGTCTTCTTGAGATCATCCAGGCCGGTATGGAGTAAGAAGCAGAAAATAAGGAGATAAGATGATGAGGCGAATTGTAGATCTGACTTTGCCTATCATTGAGGGACATTGGCGCTACGGGTATCATGTCACGCCGGTTAAGACGCACGCGAACCATGACCCGTGGCAGAATGTCTCCTACAATCTGGAATCTCACTGGTTTACGCATATTGATTTTCCGCTGCATTTTGACCCGGAGGGCGAGACCTCGGACGATTATCCGATTGAGGACTGGGCGATCTCAGACTGCCTGGTTCTGGATCTCACCTGTGCAGGGGACAATACGGCAATCACCGGCGAGATGCTGGAGAAGGCAAACGAGGCGTATAAGGACAGACACTTTGACACGATTCTGATCCGTACGGACCGTGGAAAGCATGTGGACTGGACGACGAAGGAGTTCTGGGAGACATCGCCCTATCTCGACGAGAGCGGCGGCATCTGGATCCAGAACTATCATCCGAAGGTTGTCGGCTATGATTTTCCGCAGGATTACGAGATCCGGAATATTCCGAAGAAGAAGAAGGGGGATCCGATCCCGCAGCCCGTACATGAGCATGTGCTCAAGCAGGCGAAGATTCTTCAGATCGAGTATATGAACAATCTGTGGAAGATCGGCGCGGATACGTGTCAGCTGATCGCGCTTCCTCTGAACACGCAGCATGCGGACGGGATGCAGATACGTGTCGTCGCGGTCGTGGAAGAATAAGGAGAATGTGGCATGGATAGTATATCATCAAAGGTAGTACCGGTTGTGGAAAAGCTTCTCGGCCTGGTCGGTGTGGTCATGATCCTGATCGAGACCTTCGCGGTATTCGGAAGAAACATCCTGCAGCTGTCGACGCCCTGGGTAGATGAGGCGCTGAAGCTGATGTTTATCTGGATTGTTTTTGTCGGGAGCGCGCTCTGCTTCCGTAAGGATGAGCTGATCTCCCTGACGCTGATCGAGGATGGTCTGAAGGAGAAGAATCGGATGGCTCCCTATGGCGTCATGAAGCTGCTGCAGTACATTGCGGCGACGGGAATGAGCGCTCTGGTTGCCTATCAGCTGACGACGATCATTTCCACACAGATGAGTACGGGAGAGGCGACCACGGTTATCAAATACCCGCTGTGGGTCATGAACCTGGGTGTGTTCGTGGGAGTCCTGCTGATTGTGATTTTCGGTATCTTTAAGATTGTCAACACCTTTAAGTATTTTAAGAAGGAAGCCTGAAAATCAGAGAGAAATGCGATGGTCGGTTTGCGCGTCAGTTGAATGGCACGGGGCGGCTATCGAATAGAAGTGTACTTACGGAAAGGGCGGATGGATATCTGCCCTTTCCGGGCATATGAAAACGAAACATGCTGTGCCAATACAGCAAAAACAAAAAGGGGGTTTTATTCTATGAAGAAATATATTGACCTGACACTGCCGATCGTTCCGCACTGGAGATGTATGCAGCCGGAGGAAGTGATTGAGAAATGCTCGACGGACAAGGGGGATCCGGCCAGCGTGACCAGATTTCCGTTACAGACACATTGGTATACGCATATCGACGCGCCGATCCATCAGTTTGCGGGCGGCAAGACGCTGAACGATTTTCCGCTGGAGTACCTTTTCGGAAAGGCGACCATCCTGGATGTGAGCTATGTAAAGGACAATGAGGCCATCACGGATGAGATGCTGAAAAACGCCCTCGGCGACGATGAGCCGACGAAGATCATTCTGATCAAGACCTGCTGGGAGGACAGCCGCGGCGTGGAGAACGCGTTTGATTTCTGGCAGTCTCATGATTACTGGGATGAGGCGCCGTATATGACAAAGGAAGCGGCAGACTGGCTGACCTCTCTGCAGCCAAACGTGATCGGTTTTGATTTCCCGCAGGATTACGATATCCGCAAGCTTCGTTTCGGCGTGGATGAGAGACATTGCTATCTGACGACTCACCGTCATTGCCTGAAGTATGATATCATGATGATCGAGTACATGAGCAACATGCGTGAGCTTCCGAAGGCAAAATACATTGATTTTGTAGGTCTTCCGACTGCCCTGGAGAATGCGAACGGCGCTCAGATCCGCTGCGTGGCGATCGAGGATGTAGAAGAGTAACGGATATTTTCTTTCAACTGAATTCATAACTACAGAAGCTGCCACCGGCAGCTTCTTTCGTATGCTATGGCAAATGAAAGGAGTTGCCACTGCAGCTCCTTTCGCATATTATGGCAAAAACGCATGTACACATGGAGGTCACTGCGAAATCAGGAAAGCATCAGGTGAATGTACCGCCAGCTGATCTTTTATAGAAAGTTCAGGATTCCCTGGCTACGGCTGGCTTGTAAAAAAGCTGTTTGTGTGATATCATGGAGACATCAGAAGAGAGCTATTCTTTCTGATGAGCGAGCCAGATATTCTAATTTGACACAGAGGTGGTGATTCCGATGGGTGTCAAAGATACAATGACTGCGAAATATATGCAGCGAAATGAAATCTTTGCAGATGCGTTCAACTATTATGTATACGGCGGCAGGCAGGTTATTGACCCGAACAGCCTTGAGGAACTGGATACACGGGAAATCGGCGTACCATATGGCAGCGCGGAAGATGTGGAACAGCCGGTTCAGAGAATCCGCGATGTCATAAAATCTGTTACGGCAATGACGAATAAAAAGGCAGCGTTTTTGGTTTTGGCTGTCGAAAATCAAAGCAATGTGCATTATGCAATGGCCGTGAAGGATATGGTTTATGATGCCCTGCAGTACGCGAAACAGGTCGAAAAGGCAATTGCATCACATAAGAAGGCGGGAGATTACAAGGGCGCGGACAGTGATGAATATCTTTCCGGGTTTATGAAAGGTGACAAACTGATGCCAGTAGCGACACTTGTAATCTACTTTGGCCCGAAGGCGTGGGACGGACCGATGTCTATTCACGAGATGTTTGAATACGATGATGAAGAGGTGCTTGCGATTGTCCCGGATTATAAAATCAATCTGATAGCTCCGGAGGCATTAAGCGATGATGATTTTGATAAATTCAATACTTCACTGAAAGAGGTACTGACTTTTATCAAGTATTCCAGAGACGCGGATAAGTTGGAAGATGCAGTAAATTCTGATGAAGGATTTCAACATCTTGGAAGAACGGAAGTAAATGTATTGAACGCTTGCGTAAATGCAAGTTTGACGATGGGCGAAAGCGAGGTGGAATTAAACGTGTGCCAGGCAATTCAGACGCTCAATCAGCGTGCAGAGGAAAAGGGTCGAATTGAAAATCTTATTCAGAACATCAAAAGTTTGATGGAAAGTATGGGGTGGACAGCGGAAGAAACCATGAATAATTTGAAGGTTTCGGAAAGTGATCGCAAGGTGATTGCGCCGAGATTCTAAGCTGGTCTTATCTGAAAAAATCCTGTTGAGTAAATGAAAGCTCCAGTCAGAGATTGCTGTTTCCCTGATTGGAGCTTTTCTTTTTTTGCCAGGTATACGGAAGGGCCTGCCGGTGGCAGGCCCTTGTCGTTTACCAGATACGGATCACTTATTCGATGCCGTTTTCTGCCATGTAGTCTGCCTCGTACTGGGTGACATAGGTGGTTGCTGTTGCAGTGTCCATGTAATCTGCGACCAGCTTGTTGGCATCAATGTATTCATTCAGCCACTCGTCAGTCTCAGAGACGGTCTTCAAGGTCTCGCTCCAGTACGCAACCGCTGCGTCGCTCATCGCTGCCGGAGCTGCTACGCCACGCCATACCGGGATCTCAACATCGTTGTAGTCGCCGATCTCGCTTAAGGTAGGAGCATCTGCCAGGTTGCCGGTGTATCTCTCGGTTGCCAGTGCCAGAACCGGGATCAGGGAACCGGCTGCCACATACTCGGTCGCTGCTGCCGGCTTGGAGATGACAAACTCGACATGTCCGCCCAGTGCTGCGGTGATCGCATCGCCGGTGGAGTCATAGGTGATGTAGGTCATGTTGTCTGCGCTGACGCCCAGCTCTGCGATCAGAGCCTCGTAGGTCGCCACATCGTCGCCCTTGGAACCGCCGATGATGACCTTGGTGCCGGCCTCAGCTGCCTTGACGGCATCCAGGAAGGTGTCATAAGCGGTATCGGTGCCCTTGAACAGGAGCTGCTTGTCCACTGCCATGATCGCCAGGATACGGAAGTTGGAAGAGCGGTTCTTCGTGTTCATAACCATCGGCATCAGGTCGCCGCTGTTGAAGGTCAGGAGCTGATAATCTGCGTCTCTGGTTGTCGTCGCGACTTCGTTTCTTCCGACCTCGCCGGATCCATCGGTCTTGTTGGTGACAACGATCGTCTGGCCGTTCACCAGATCCTTGGTGGGCATGATTTCTCTGATCTTACGGGTTAAGATATCGTAGCCGCCGCCCGCGCTGGTTGTACACATCCACTGGATTGTCTTGGTCGGGGTAAAGGTTCCGTCGTCAGATGAAGATTTGCTTCCGCATCCGGTTGCCGCTGCGGAAACGATCATGACGCCTGCCAGTACAGCTGATAAAAGTCTCTTTTTCATGTTTGGTTTTCCTCCATTAACAGGTTAATATAGTTCGTAATCATTATAAAACATTCCGGCAGAAATTACTAGCCGTTTTTCTTCTTTGACAGCATCGGCTTGATGGCCGAAACCAGGATGATCGCGAAGAAGATGATCATCAGGACGCAGGTGATCGGTCTGGTAAAGAAGATCGAAATGCTGCCTCCGGAGAGGATGAACGCCTTTCTCATGTTGCTCTCAAGAAGCGGAGCAAGAACGAAGGAAAGGAGCATCGGGGCGGACGGGAAATTGTTCTTGTTTAACAGGTATCCGACGATACCGGACAGGAACATGATAATCACGCCGAACATCGAGTTGCTTGTGCTGTATGCGCCGACGACGCAGACCACGGTAATGATCGGGATCATGTACTTGATCGGCACGGACAGGATCTTGATCAGGAACGGGATCACGCAGATCGCCACGATCAGCGTGAAGATGTTCGCCATAAACAGGGAAGCGATCAGGCCCCAGCAGAACTCCGGCTCTGAGTCAAACAGAAGCGGGCCCGGAGAAAGTCCCCACATCATCAGACCTCCGAGGAGGACGGCGCCGGTTCCGGAACCCGGGATACCGAGTGCAAGGAGCGGTGCGAAGGCGCCGGCTGCCGCCGCGTTGTTCGCTGCCTCGGACGCTGCGATACCTTCGATCGCGCCGGTTCCGAGAGGCTCTTCACTCTTGAATTTCTTCTGGATCGCGTATCCCATGAAGGAACCGCTCGTCGCGCCTGCGCCCGGAAGGACGCCGACAAAGGTGCCGAGGAATCCGGAGCGGAGTGCCGGCGGAAGCAGTCTCTTGAAGTCATGGCCGGTCAGCATGGATCCGCGGATGGAAAGCTTCATGCCGTCGCTCTCGCCTCTTGCCCGCTTCTCGTTGTCTGCTTCACGGTCGTTGATCAGGTTGATGACCTGGGCAAAGCCGACGGAACCGATGACGAAGGGGGTGAAGGGGATGCCGCCCAACAGGTACATGTTGCCGAACTCATATCTCGGCGCGCCGGACAGAGTATCCATACCCATGCAGGCTAACAGGATGCCGAAGCAGGTGATCACGACGCCCTTGATCGGGTTTTCGCCGACCAGCCAGCTGATGGAGGTCATGGCGATCAGAAGCAGGGCGGTCATCTCGGACGGTCCGAACTTCAGTCCCAGATTTGCCAGGCCGGGGCCCATGAAGGTCAGGATGAAGATACCGATCGTGCCGCCGACAAAGGATGCCATGTTCGCGGTCAGAAGCGCCTGGCCCGGACGCTTTCTCTTCGTGGCCATCGGATAGCCGTCCAGAGTGGTGACAACCGCAGGCGAGTCGCCCGGGATATTTAAGAGGATCGCGCTGAAGCTGCCGCCGTACATGTTGGAATAGTACAGGGCGCCCAGCATGATGATTGCGGTCGTCGGGTTAAATTTGTAAGTCAGCGGAAGCAGAAGCGCTACGCCTGCCAGAGAACCGATGCCGGGCATTGCGCCGACCACCAGTCCAAGGACGGCGCCGAGCACGCAGGCTCCGATGTTCATAGGAGTGAGCGCTGTGCCAAAGCCCTGAATAAGTAAAACGAAATTTGACATATGTGTATCCCTCCTACATCAACAGTTCGAACAGTCCCCATGGGAACTGCACCTGCAGCCAGCCGGCGAAGACGCCGACGACGATGATGGCAACGATGATCTCAATCACAATGACATCTCTCCACGGCACATCCTTCTCAATGACCTTCAGCCAGAAAAGGACAAAGAGAAACGCCGTCGGGATCAGGCCGATGATGAAGGTCAGGACGATAACGGAAAGACCGCCCAGGATAACGGAAAGCTCATTTTTGTTGTAATCGGGCTGCCCTTCTTCTTTCAGAGTCTGAAAGAAAGCAAGGATGCCTGTAATGACCAGGACAATGCCGATGATGCTGGGGAAGAAGCCGGGCTTCGGTTCCTTCTCCCAGAATCCGAGCTGCGTAAATCCGATGTAGGCGAAGACGGCCCCCACAGCCGCCATCGCAAGCGGAATTAACTGTTTTGAACCAAATTTTTTCACTATGGAAACTACCGTCAAAAAAACATTATTAAGCAGCGAAGGATGCCATCTTGTAGAACTGCTTGACTGCGTTTTCGAAGGATGCGGTGGTCACGATGCCCTTTCCTGCGATGTCATAAGCGGTTCCATGTCCGCAGGTCACGATCGGGATCGGGAATCCGCCTGCTACCGTGATGCCTCCCTCAAAGCCGATCAGCTTCAGAGCGATCTGACCCTGGTCATGGTACATGGTCACAACGCCGTCGAATTCCTTCTTGTTCAGCGCGCGGTGGAATACGATGTCAGACGGGAACGGACCCATCGCGTTGATGCCGTTTGCCTGCGCGTCTGCGATCGCGGGGGAGATTACATCAATTTCTTCACGGCCAATCTCGCCGTTCTCGCCATTGTGCGGATTCAATGCCGCTACGCCGATTCTCGGATTCTCAATGCCGGCGCTCGTCAGTGTCTTGTAGGACAGGCGGATCGCTCTCTTGATTCTCTCGCCGCCGTTCTCCTGAAGATCATGGCTGACCTGGGAGATCGGAATATGGCTGGTGGTTCTGGTGGTGTAGAGACCGTTTGTCACGTTGATCTCGCCGAACGGCTCGGTGTGACCAAGCAGTCTTGCGATGTAGTGATGCTCGCTCTCCAGATCCAGTCCTGCGTCATGCATGCCGGCTTTGTTTAACGGGCCAAAGACATAGCCGCCGATCTTGCCGGCCTGCCACAGCTCCACGCCGAGCTTGAGCATGTCCAGGCAAGCCTTGCCGGATACCTTCGTCTTGGTTGCGAACGGAACCTCTGCTGGATCCACATTCTTTTGATCGAGAACCGGAAGACCTGCTTCCCAGTCTGCGTCGTCGATGTTGTCGATCACCTGCAGCTTTACCTGATCGGTTGCGCCGATCACTTCGAGCGCTCTCTTAAGGACTCTCACGTCACCGATCACGACCGGGCGGCAATACGCATCGTAAAAATTCGCTGCCGCGCACTTTGCGACGAGCTCCGGCCCCACACCGGCTGCGTCACCGAGAAGTACTCCGATTACTGGTTTTGTTGCCATAATATTACCCTCCTTGAATTTACCACCTTGATGAGTGGCTTTAATTATTTATTAAGCAAAGTTTATGCCAATTTTACAAACCGGGTGGAAGAGATGGAATTTTGACAAAAAGAGCATTTTACAGCAACCATAGTAAGTACAATTTGTATAATTTGACCAAATACATTTTTGGCGACAAGAAAGTTTGTTTCATTATGTTACAGAAAATTTCAAATGTTTCAAAAGAGATTTGTTACAATTACGTTTCAGTTGCGTTTGGCTAACAAGTTATCTGAAAATGTTAGCGAATGCTACCCAATTTTTCCTTTTTGCAAGAATTTTTGAGAAAATCGGAAAATGATAAATGTTTGTCTTGACAAACAGGGGGGACATGGTGATATGATTTTGGTAACGAGGATTGATCCGCGGAAATCTTCGCTACGGTTTCGGTATGGAGTTTTTGGTACATATTAAAATAAGAAAGGTGTGATCCGATGAAGCAGCATAGATTCTGGGCCTGGGCCATGGTCGTCTGTCTGATCATGACGCTGTATACGGGTTATAAACACAAATAAGATCAACGAGGAGGAAGAAATGATGTTCAGTGAGAAATGTTTGAGGCAGGCCGCAGTGTTTGCGGGCGGAATTCTGTTTGGTACGGCGGGGCTTAAAATCCTGGCAAGCAGCGACGCCAAGAAGTGTTACATCGGCTGCCTGGCCGCGGGTCTCCGCGCGAAGGACAGCGTGATGACGACAGCCAGCGCGATTCAGGAGAACGCGGAGGATATCCTGGAAGAGGCGAAGGAAGTCAACCGCAAGCGGGCGGAAAAAGAGGTATTCGAGGACGAGAGCGAAGAGGACGCCGACGAGGAGACGGATGAGGTCTAAATGAAGTTTGAGATAAGACATGAGATAAGAGGACGCCGGATCCGTCTCCATATGTGGCAGAAGAGGATGACGACCGAGCAGGCGGATATGCTGGCCTGCTATCTGGAGCGCCTGCCCGGCGTGCGGCAGGTGAAGGTTTACGAGCGAACCGCGGACGCGGTCATCTGTTATACGGGCGATCGGGATCGGATGATCGAGTCCGTCCGCCGTTTTTCGTATCAGGATCCGAAGCTTAAGAAACAGGTTCCGGCCAATACGGGACGTGCCCTGAACCGTGAATACCGGGAAGAACTGATCGGACGCGTATGTGTGCGTATTTTGATGAAGACCTTTTTCCCGGCGCCGTTTCGGGCGGGATGTACGATGCTGCGGGCGATCGGCTATGTGCATAAAGGCCTTCGCTCGCTTTTTAGGGGAAGGCTCCGGGTAGAGGTTCTGGACGCCACGGCGATTTCCGTATCCATTCTCAGGGGAGATTTCAATACGGCAGGATCGGTCATGTTCCTGCTGGGGATCGGTGAGCTCCTTGAGCAGTGGACGCACAAGAAATCGGTGGACGATCTGGCCAGGAGCATGTCGCTCCATGTGGATAAGGTCTGGCTGGAGACGGATCAGGGAGAGATTCTGGTTCCGGTTTCTGACGTAAAGGCGGGCGACCGGGTAACGGTACGGGTCAGCACGATGATCCCGCTTGACGGTATCGTGGAGCGGGGCGAGGCGATGGTGAATCAGGCCTCGATGACCGGGGAATCCATCCCGGTGCGCAAGGCATGCGGCGCCTATGTCTATGCTGGCACTGTCGTGGAGGAAGGCGAGATTACGATCTGTGTCCGGGAGGCGGCCGGTTCCACCCGTTTTGAGAGAATTGTGACGATGATCGAGGAGTCGGAAAAGCTGAAATCCTCGGCGGAGGGCAAGGCGGCCCGTCTCGCAGACGCGCTGGTTCCCTGGAGTCTTGGCGGCACGGCTGCCGTCTGGCTTCTCACGAGAAATACCACCAGGGCGCTCTCGATTCTGATGGTAGATTTTTCCTGTGCGCTGAAGCTGTCCATGCCTCTCGCCGTACTCTCCGCGATCCGTGAGGCGAGCGTTCATCACATCACGGTGAAGGGCGGGAAATTCATGGAGGCGGTGGCCGAGGCGGATACGATTGTTTTCGATAAGACCGGTACGCTGACTAAGGCAGAGCCTGCGGTGGTGGATGTGGTGACCTTTGACGGCAGAGATAAGAATGAGATGCTTCGGATCGCCGCCTGTCTGGAGGAACATTTCCCGCATTCCATGGCGAATGCCGTGGTTCGGGAATCTCTGCGGAGGAATCTGGTTCACGCGGAAATGCACACCAAGGTGGAGTACATCGTGGCGCATGGCATCGTGACCCGGATTGGCGACGACCGCGTCATCATCGGAAGCCATCATTTTGTATTTGAAGACGAGCACTGTGTGATTCCGGAGGGCGGTCAGGAGATCTATGACGGATTGCCGGAGGAATACTCGCATCTCTACATGGCCATCGGCGGGAAGCTGGCCGCGGTCATCTGCATTGAGGATCCGGTCCGCGAGGAAGCGCCGGAGGTTCTGGCGGCGCTTCGCGCCTGTGGAATCCGAAAGCTGGTGATGATGACCGGAGACAGCGAACGGGCCGCCCGCGCGATCGCGCGGCGGGTTGGCGTGGATGAGTATTATTCGGAGGTCCTGCCGGAGGATAAGGCGCAGTTTGTGGAAGCGCAGAGAAGACAGGGCCATAAGGTCATCATGGTTGGCGACGGCATCAACGATTCTCCGGCTCTTTCAGCCGCGGATGTCGGCATCGCCATCAGCGAGGGCGCGGAGATCGCCCGTGAGATCGCCGATATCACCATATCGGAGAATGACCTGGCGCAGCTTGTGGTATTAAAGAATCTGAGTAACGGCCTGATGAGGCGGATCCATGACAATTACCGTTTCGTCATCAGCTTCAATCTGGGACTGATTCTGCTTGGCGTCGGCGGCCTGATCGCGCCGGCGACATCGGCGCTGTTGCACAATACGTCCACGATTGCGATCAGTCTGCAGAGCATGACAAACCTGCTCGGAGAAGAAGGGGAGCCGACAGCGGTCGTTTCCCGGACAGGGAATTAAAAAATATTTCATTATGATATGCCGTCACTGTTGCAGCAGTGGCGGTAAATTTTTTTGCCAAAGCATGCGGAAGGAGCTGCCAGTGGCAGGTCCTGTAGCTGAAAAAAATTAGCACTCACCTCTTGACAGTGCTAACAATATGTGCTATAGTACAACTAGAACAAAGAGAACAGGAGAGAAAAATAAAAGAACTCCGGCGATCTTCGTTCCGGAACTGTTTATAACAAAATTTTTCATAGAAAAGGAGATATGACTTATGTTGATGCCGAGACTTTTTGGAGAGAGCTTACTGGATGACCTGTTTGATTACCCGACGAGGAACTATAATTATACCTATGGAACCTCAGATCTGATGAAGACCGATATTAAGGATGTGGACGGCGGCTATGAGCTGACGATGAATCTGCCGGGAGTGAAGAAGGAAGATGTGAAGGCGGAGCTGAAGGGCGGTTATCTGACGATCAGCGCGACCACCAATTCGGATAAGGATGAGAAGGATGGAAACGGCAAGTATATCCGTCGCGAGCGTTACAGCGGTTCGTTCAGCCGCAGCTTCTACATCGGCGAGCATGTGCAGATGGAGGATGTGAAGGCGAAGTTTGAGGATGGCGCCCTGAAGCTGGCGTTCCCGAAGGAGGATGCAAAGCCGGTTGTCGAGGAGAATAAATATATTGCGATCGAGTAAGAACAACAGCCGGAGAGAAGAGCTCCTTCGGCGATGATATAGATGAGAAATGACAGGGAGGGGGGGGCCACCCCCCGGGGGTTAAAAAAAAGGGGGCGCCCCCCCCAATTTGGAAAAAAAAAAAAAAAAAAAGACGGGGGGGGGGGGGGGGGGTTTTTAAGG
>JAJQCO010000244.1:36764-38320 GCA_021202655.1 Clostridiales bacterium
CTACAGCCGTTTAGAATAGCTCCTTCGGCGATTATATTGATTAGTAATGACTGGGTGGGCGCTCACGCCGCGGTTGATATCGCAGCGTGAGCGCCCTCCCCTTTTTTGCCATAGCATACGGAAGGAGCTGCCGGTGGCAGGTCCTGTAGTTAGTCCGGGCGGCATGCGCCGCCCGGAAGCTATCCCGGAGGGAGCGTTATTTCTCGTTTTTCTTTGCCAGCTCCTGCATCTTCATCGCGCGCACCTTGAGCGGCAGTCCAAACAGGGTGATGAAGCCGTCCGCGTCGTGGTGGTCGTAGAGGTCGCCGGTGGTGAAGGAGGCGAGGGACTCGCTGTAGAGGGAGTAATCGGAGGTCGTGCCGGCCTTGATGATATTGCCCTTATACAGCTTGAATTTCACTTCGCCGGTGACGTATTCCTGAGTCACGTCCATGAATGCCTGGATGGCCTCGCGCAGCGGGGTGAACCACTTGCCCTCGTATACGATCTGGGCGAATTTGTTGCCCAGGTCTTTTTTGGTCTCCATCGTCGCGCGGTCCAGAACCAGCTCCTCGAGCTGCTTGTGTGCCTCTACCAGGATGGTGCCGCCGGGGGTCTCATAGACGCCGCGGGACTTCATGCCGACGACACGGTTTTCGACGATGTCGATGATGCCGATGCCGTGACGGCCGCCCAGCTCATTCAGCTTGCGGATGATATCGGAGACCTTCATCTTTTCGCCGTTCACGCTGGTGGGGACGCCTTTTTCGAAGGTCATGGTCACATATTCGCCCTCGTCGGGAGCCTTCTCCGGGGGAACGCTGAGGACAAGAAGGTGTTCGTAATTCGGCTCATTGGCCGGATCCTCAAGCTCCAGACCCTCATGGCTGATGTGCCAGAGGTTGCGGTCGCGGCTGTAGCTGGAATCCGCGGCAAACGGCAGGTCAATGCCGTGCTTCCGGCAATATTCGATTTCGTCTTCGCGGGACTGCATGGTCCAGACGTCGGTCATCCGCCAGGGTGCGATGACCTTGATGTCGGGAGCCAGCGCCTTGATGCTCAGCTCAAAGCGGATCTGGTCATTGCCCTTGCCGGTAGCGCCATGGCAGATGGCGACGGCGCCCTCCTTGCGGGCAATCTCCACCAGACGCTTGGCGATCGCCGGCCGCGCCATGGAGGTGCCAAGCAGATATTTATCTTCGTAGACGGCATCTGCCTTCAGGCAGGGCACAATATAGTTGTCGGCAAAATCGTCAACCAGATCCTCAATGTATAATTTTGCAGCGCCGGATAATCTGGCTCTCTCTTCCAGCCCATCCAGCTCATTCCCCTGGCCGCAGTCGATGCAGCAGCAGACGACATCGTAATCAAAGGTCTCCTTTAACCACGGAATAATGGCAGTGGTATCAAGTCCGCCGGAGTAGGCGAGAACAACTTTATCCTTCATATTTCCATCCTCCTCGTAAAAGTAATGATGTCTGTTTCTCTTAAACCTTCATAAATATACAACAAACCATGCGGGATTGCAAGAGGGATTTTGAAAATTATGTTGCATAATATTCATAAAAGATGTATAA
>JAJQCO010000078.1 GCA_021202655.1 Clostridiales bacterium
TAATGAAAAACACTGTTAAAATTTAGATATGAATAGGAATTGGTGTATCATATGTACAATCCACAACTGGAAACATTTATAAAAGTAGCAGACGCAGGCAGTTTTAATAAAGCAGCAGAAGAATCTTATATCACACCGACTGCTATTATTAAGCAAATTAATCTTTTAGAAAGTTCACTGGATGTCAAGCTTTTTGAGCGGACACACCGGGGACTTGTTCTGACTAAAGCCGGGAAATCTCTGTATCAGGACAGCAAATATATTATCCAGTATTGCAAGGATTCCGTTACCCGTGCAAAGAATGCCATGCAGGAGGATGTGAGCGTCATTCGATTGGGTTCCTCTCCCACAACCCCGGTGCATATTCTGATGCAGCTCTGGCCGGAAATCCAGAAACGCTGTCCGGACGTCAAATTTCAGGTAGTTCCGTTTGAAAATACGCCAGAAAACGCCAGAGAAATTTTGGCCAATCTCGGAAAAAACATTGACATCGTAGCGGGAATTTTCGATGATACGATGTTGAACCTGAGGGAATGCTCTGGGACGGAGCTGTTTCGTGAGCCGTTTTGCTGTGCGGTTTCCATCCATCATCCACTTGCCGCAAAAGATAAATTGCTCATAGAGGATTTATATGGACAAAATCTGATGCTGATGCATCGGGGATGGAGCCATTATGTAGATCAGCTTCGAGATGAAATCTGGAAAAATCACTCTCAAATCAAGATTATAGATTTTGATTTTTACAGTGTGGATGCCTTTAACCGATGTGAAAACGGAAACTATGTATTGCTTTCCATCAAAGGATGGGAAAATGTTCATCCATTGGTCAAGATGATCCCGGTGGAATGGGAACACAGTATTCCTTATGGGATTCTGCACGCCCCTGCTCCATCAAGAACCGTAGAACGATTTCTGGCTGCCGCAAAGCAGGCTGTAGCAGAAATGAAATAAGTTATAACCTTTGGGTATATACTGATGAACAAAGCGAGACTTCTTCGGAGGTCTCATTTTTGTTATCCTATTTGTAGAAAAGATACGGAGGAATTAGGGATGAACAATTTTATCTATGAAAACAAAACCAAAGTCTATTTCGGCAAGGGCTGTGCAAAGGAATATCTGGTCAGTCTGCTGAAAGGCTACGGAAACAATGTCCTGCTGGCTTACGGCGGGGGTTCCGTGAAGAAAAACGGCGTTTATGATGAGATGATGGGCTATCTGAATGAAGCAGGGAAAACAGTAACGGAGTTTTCCGGTATCATGTCCAATCCTACTTACGCAAAGGTGCAGGAGGGCGCTGCACTGGCCAGAGAAAATCACATTGATCTGATCCTGGCAGTGGGCGGTGGCTCCGTCATTGACTGCTGCAAGATCGTATCCGCACAGGCAAAAACAGATTGCGATCTCTGGAGCATGGAGTTTGACTGCCATACGTACCCCAGCAAGTTTATTCCCATGATCGCCATCGTCACAGCATCCGGCACCGGAGCGGAAATGAATAACGGTGCAGTGATTACCAACGAGGAAAAGAAGCTCAAAGCCGGAATGCTCGGCGCGCAGGCCGAGGTCGCTATGATTGATCCGTCTTATGCCCTGTCTTTGCCGATGAAGCAGGTGCTGTCCGGTGCGTTCGATACGTTGAGCCATTGCATGGAAACGTATTTCGGGAAGTCCGGCTCCGGCAACCTGTCCGATGAAATCAATGAATCTATCATGCGTCTGGTCATCCGCAACATCCGGGTTCTTCTGAACGATGCGCAGAACATAGAAGCGCGGAGCGAACTTGCGTGGGCGTCTTCCATGGCGGAAAACGGTATCCTGAAAATCGGCAAGGTCACGGATTTTGAGTGCCATCAGATGGAGCATCAGCTTGGCGCTTACACGAACTGCAACCACGGCGCTGGTCTGGCGGTGCTGCATCCGGTCTACTACCGCCATATTTATCAGAGCGCTTTGGAGAAATTTGACCGCTTTGCCGAAGAAGTCTGGGGCATTTCGCCGGAAGGAAAGACTTCGGAACAGCTGGCAAAGGCCGGTGTAGAGGCTTTGGCAGACTTTATCCGGGAAATTGGCCTGCCGACTACGCTGCGTGAGTTGGGTGTGGATGAGCAGACAAACCTGAAAGCTATCGCAGATTCCTGCAACTGCGTTCCCGGTGCTTATAAGAAGATGACTCATGAAGAAATTTTGGAGATATTTAAAGAGTGCTATTAAGGAGGAACGGATTGCTATGAGAAAATTGACTGCATTACTGATGAGCTTTTTACTCATCTTCAGCCTTGCTGCCTGCGGCAATACGCAGCAGACGGAAGAAACGGAACAGACATCTGATTCTGAAAATATGACAGAGACAACAGATGAAACTCCAGAAGATTCCGTTACTTCTGATGCAGAGGAAGAATCCAGCGAAGAACTCGCTCATGCGGATGATTCTGCGGTCGAAGATACAGATAAGGATGCCGATACAGAGAGCGGAAAAGTTCTGGTTGTCTATTATTCCGCAACGGGAAGCACGGAAGCGGTTGCGGGTTATATTGCCGCAGCAACCGGCGGGGACTTGTTTGAGATCACACCTGTTGAGCCGTATACCGATGAGGATTTGGACTGGACGAACAGCGACAGCAGAGTTTCTGTAGAACATGATAACGAGAATCAGAGGAATGTGGAATTGGCTCGTACAACTGTGGAAAACTGGGATTCCTATGATATCGTATTCATTGGCTATCCCATCTGGTGGGGTATTGCTGCATGGCCGATGAACAGCTTTATGGAAGCCAACGACTTTACCGGGAAAACGGTGATTCCGTTCTGTACGTCCGCCTCTTCTGAGCTTGGTGAAAGTGGGGAGTTGCTGGCGGAATTGGCAGGAACCGGCGACTGGCAGGAAGGTCAGCGATTCCGTTCCAGTGTATCGGAGAGTGATGTTGTCTCATGGATCGAGGATCTTGGCCTGTAGGAAAGGAGCGCAGAAAAAGTGATGGAGAAACGAACTCTAGGGAGTGATCTTGAGGTATCCACAATAGGACTCGGCTGCATGGGCTTTTCTCACGCCTACGGCGCACCCATGCCGAAACAGGAAACCATTCAAATGCTGCGCTATGCCTATGAACTTGGCCTGGGGAATTTCCGAGGCAAATGAAAATTATCTGCGGCGGGCTCATGCTGTCTGTCCGGTGACAGCGGTACAAAACCGGTATTCCATGATGGCAAGACATTACGAGACGCTGTTTTCGGTTTTAGAAGAACTGGGCATTGGTTTTGTAGCTTTCGCCCCTATGGCAAATGGATTTTTGACTGGACAATATGGAAAGGATACTGTGTTTGACCCAAAATATGATTACCGCAGCGGGATGCCGCAGTTTACGCCGGAGGCAGTTGATACCAATCAGGAGCTTCTGACGATGTTGGGTGAGGCTGCAAAAGAGCATCAGGCAACCCCGGCGCAGATTTCGCTGGCATGGATGCTCGGTAAGAAGCCATGGATCGTACCGATTCCGGGAACCAGAAAGCTAGAGCGTCTGGGGGAAAATGCCGGAGCTGCCAAAATCCATCTTTCTGCGCAGGAAGTCGGTGAATTAGATAATTTGCTTGATCAGATTCCCATGTCGGAGGTGTTCGGCGGCAGTAAGATAATAAAACAGGTAAATAGAGTCTATACCTTTGGGTTTAAACTGGCAAACAAAGGGGAACTTCTCTTTATCTCCTCGTATTGCTAAAATTGTATTACCAATTATCAAGGAGAGACGCACATGAAGAAAACGATCAAAAATTTATTAAGATTCGGAGTAACATTGGGAGCGGCGTTGACACTGATGGCATCCATTGCTTTTGCGGCGGGATGGACGTTGCAGGAAGCGGAAAATACAGAGGGTTGGAAGTATGAGCTGGATGACGGACAGTATTATTCCGCATCTTCGGAAACCCCTGCGTGGCAGTGGCTGGACGGCAATGGAGACGGAGTCGCGGAGTGTTATGCGTTTGACCAGGACGGCTGGATGTATCAGGAAACCACGACGCCGGATGGCTACGATGTCAATGCAGATGGAGCCTGGACAGTAGATGTGTTTGTGAAAACCATGACGGTGACGGCAGGATATGGCGGAACGGGTCTTTCGGACACAGAGCCAGAGGGAGAAACTGACATTCTGATTGCTTATTTCTCTCACAGCGGTACGACTGCGGCGGTTGCGCGGGAACTTTCGCAATTAACTGGCGGAAACCTGTTTGAGATTCAGACGGTGGACGGTTATCCGAGCAGTTATCAGGCAACAGTTGATATTGCCAGGACAGAACTAGATGAAAATGCAAGGCCGGTTCTGGCTGCTCAGGTAGATAACTTCGAGGACTATGAGGTGGTTCTTCTGGGATATCCGATCTGGTGGCATACTACGCCCATGGCAATACAGACCTTTTTGGATTCCTATGATTTTACCGGAAAGCTCATCCTTCCTTTCTGCACCAGCGCGGGAAGCGATATTGAGGAGAGTATGCCGGCGGTCCGCGGCAATGCCGGAGGAGGCACAGTCGGAAGCGGATTGACTGCAAATTCAGAAGATGAGGAAGAACTGCGGCAGTGGCTTGCTGATAACGGTGTAATGGAATAAAAAATCAGAAGTTTATATTAAGTCAGGAGGAGATTTTTCGATGAAAAAAACGACGGCATTATTACTTAGCGCACTGCTTTCTGTCAATTTGATCGGATGCAGCACAGGTACAACAACCACACAGCAGACACAGGCGGCGGAAACAGAAACGGTACAGCAGGAAGAAACCGCTGAAGCAGAGGAAACACAGTCGGAGGCGGCAGAGGCTTCTGCCGAATCGGACGGGAGTCTGGTAATCGCAAAACAGGGGATGTTTTCGGCAGGCGGGACTGTCGTGACCTCAGACGGCACTTTTGACGTATCGAATTATTATACGTCCAGAGAAGGTTCTACTTCTCATGTGGATCATGCAAATGTATTGTACCAGATCCCGGAGGATGAAAGCGGGCTGCCGATGGTATTTCTCCATGGATATGGGCAGTCGCGTATGGGTTGGATGACGACGCCGGACGGGAGAGAAGGCTGGTCGGATTTGTTTTTGAGGATGGGTCACAGCGTGTTCCTGATTGACCAGCCGCGCCGGGGTGAGGCCGGACAGACTTCCGTGGCCGGTACCATCAGCACAGACCCTTCGGATCAAACCTGGTACACACAATTCCGGATCGGCACTTATATCGACGGGGAATTTACTTACAATGAAAATTCACAGTTTCCGGAGGGGGAAGAAGCTCTCGATCAGTTCTTCCGCCAGATGACGCCGGATACCGGGATGGATTCGGCAAACGGGGATCAGAGCATTGATAATGTGGTAGTGGCTCAGGCTGTTGCGGCAGCCATAGATGAAGTCTATGAAATGACAGGCAAGGATTCTATTTTAGTCACACATTCTCAGGGCGGCAGACCCGGCTGGGATACGGCAATTTATACCGATCACATTGCGGCAATTATCGCTATTGAACCGGGAAGCGCTACGGATGTGGGCAGCGAGGCGTATGATGCGCTGTTGGAAAAGAATATTCCGATCGCGTTTTATTACGGAGATTATATCGGAGAGGAATATACGGACGTGCCTGCCGCCGCGATGTGGGCAGGAATGGCCGCTACGGCGGACACATTTACGGAAAGCTATACTTCGGAGGGCGGGGTCAGCACCATTTACCATCTGCCTGACGAGGGAATTTACGGAAATGACCATTTTATATTCCAGGATCTGAATAATGATGTAATTGCCGCGCATGTGGAAAACTGGATTCAGGAAAATGTGGATTGAGAACCGGAAAATCAGGATAGATAAGGAATAAAAACAGACGGAGGAGCAGATTGCATATGAGAAAGAAATTTTTGCCGGTAGCACTTACCGTGACGTTGCTGGCTATTCTGGGAGCCTGCGGAAAACAGGAGACAGATACGACACAAAGCCAGGAAGCGACATCTGCTGCGGTTTCGGAAATGGGAGAAACAGAAGCGGATGGAATCGTTCAGATAACGGCGGGAATGGTGCAAGGCACGGATGAGGACGGCATTTTCCGCTATCTGGGCATCCCATACGCGCAGGCTGCGGAGCGGTTTGTGCCTGCGGACGAGGTGGAGCCGTGGGAAGGAGTTTTCGTGGCGGACAGCTATGGCGCCATGTCTCCGCAGGGTTCCATTTCCGGGGTAGATGGGGAAAGTGACCAGACCGGAACCGATAACAACTGCCAGAACCTGAATATCTGGACGCCCGGCGTGGGCGACGGGGAGAAACGCCCGGTTATGGTATGGCTGCATGGCGGCGGATTTTCTACAGGCACTGCGAATGACGAATCGTATGACGGCGAGGCGTTAAGCCGAAGCGGAGATGTCGTTGTTGTCTCTGTCAATCATCGATTGAATGTCTTCGGGCATTTGGATTTATCTGCTTACGATGAGAAGTATCAGTATTCCGCAAATGTGGGGATTACTGATATTGTAGCGGCACTGGAATGGATTCAGGAGAATATCGAGGCGTTTGGCGGAGATCCGGATAATGTTACTCTTTTCGGACAGTCAGGCGGCGGCGCAAAGGTGCTGGCTTTGATGACATCCCCGTATGCGGAAGGTTTGTTCCATAAGGGGATTGTGCAGAGCGGCGCTACGGAGACAATGGGCGTCAGTTTCAATACACAGGAATCCAGCACCCGCCTGGCGGAAAATATTTTAACCAATCTTGGTATTTCCGAGGACAATCTGGAAGAAATCCAGAATGTTTCCGATGAGAAGCTTCAGGCGGCGGCTACGCTTGCACTCAGCCAGACTGGCGAGGAGCTTCAGATTCCGGCGGCGCTGGGAGACGCGTATTCGATGGACTGGGAGCCGGTGGTAGACGGGGATTTCCTGCCCACAGACCCGGTGACGGCAGATTCCTTTGCGGACGCCGGTGCGGATATTCCGCTTTTGATCGGCAGCAACCTGAATGAATGGACAGGGTATTTTACTTCCGACCCGATTGAAGCGACGGAAGAACTGACAGCCGCGATTCAGTCTGCCTATCCGCAAAAGGACGGACTGACGGCAGAGCAGATCGACACAACCTTAATCCGCCTGCCGATTCTGAAGATCACGGCGCATAAGGCGGATCAGAACGGCGCTCCGGTTTATTCCTATGTCTTCACATACGGTAATTCTTATCACGGTGCGGAGATTCCCTTTGTCTTCAATCACGCGGATGGAAGCGAGGAGGAAATTGCTCTGGCCGGTCAGATCAGTCAGGCATGGATCAATTTTGCGAAAACGGGTATGCCGGGCGCGGATGGATTGCCTGCATGGGAGCCGTATACCAGAGAAAGCGGGGCCACGATGCTGCTGGATACCCAGTCAGAACTGGTTTATCATCATGACAGAGAACTGCTGACCATTCTGGCTCCGGATTACGGATATCCGCTTATTGATGATGGCCGAAGCGCCCTGACGTTTCCTCTTGGTACAAAGGTTGACTCGGATTCCTTTACGGGTACTGTGTATATCAATTCCATGATTACAAAGGATGATACCTATAACTTCCCGTCTACGAATAACGTGACGTTTGAGCCGGGGGCTCGGAGCAACTGGCACAGCCACGGCGGGATGGTGATTCTGGTTACCGGTGGAGTCGGCTATTATCAGGAAGAAGGACAGCCAGCCCAGATTATCCGCAAAGGCGATGTGATCGAATGTGCGGAAGGTGTCCGGCATTGGCATGGGGCTGCACCGGACAGCTGGTTCTCCCAGATGGTGATCTGGGATTCTGATTATGCTGTGCCGGAGGATGTCGCGCCGGAAGAACCGGTAACAGACGAAGAATATGAAAATCTGGCAGCGGAGGAATATGCAGGACGCACGGTTACGGATGACAATGAATTTATGTTCCAGCGCGCGGATGAGGCCGTTTCCTATGAGACGTTCAGCGGTCCGGCTTATGTATCCTCCGTGTTGGAGGAAGACAATGCGGCCGGTGCGCCAGGCTTACATTATGTAGTATTTGGACAGGGCGTCATCAATAACTGGCATATCCATGAGGGCGGACAGATTCTGATCGCTACGGATGGGATTGGCTATCACCAGATTGAGGGCGAACCCGTGCAGGTACTACATCCCGGTGATGTGGCGCTTTGTCCGCCAGGGGTGAAGCACTGGCATGGCGGCAGCGCGGATACCGAATTTGCACATATCGCGGTCAATACGAATCCGGAACTGACAGGACTGGAATGGTTTGAGCGTATTTCGGATGAGGAGTATCTTGCGTTGACAGAGCAGACAGGCAATGATTAAGACTTGAAATATATTAAAAAAAGAAACAGATTATTGTAAGGCATATCAGAGTACGTGAAAAGGGTGGATAAGTTTGGAGTATGCTGTAAAGGTATAGCCTGATATTGAGAAAATTCGTTGAGGGAGCGCTGCAGAAAACCAGCTATGTGGAGTATGGTCTTAATGAGATATTTTTGAATGGCAGCGCAGGGGATAAGGAAACCTTTGTCCGGGCGAACGGAGATAAAATAGCAGAACTCGAAAACAGAATTCAAAAGCTTGACTCTGAGAAAGAAAAAGTATCACAGTTGAGTATCGCGATATAGAAGTGCAATCAAATTACAGCCCGTGGCTGTCGGTTTTATTCCGACGGCTGCGGGCTGTTTTTGACGTCCAGAACCAAGAACAAAGTTTTGTGATGTTGCTCTGGCAGACTCTTATTTCGCAAGTGTCATGAACCACTCGACGGTCTGTGGGTCATAATGTGAAAAAAACAGGCTTTGTGCTGTGTCGAGGTTTTCCAGTGCGGCCATATCTTCCGTATCAAGCTCGAAGCCAAATACATTGAAATTCTCAATCATACGCTCCTTGTGAGTGGATTTCGGGATAACCACCACGCCGCTCTGAAGCAGGAAGCGCAGCGCTGTCTGTGCCGGGGTCTTTCCGTGTTTTGCCGCAACCGCCCCCAATACCGGATTGTTGAAATAATCATTTTTTCCTTCGGCAAACGGCCCCCAGGATTCAATCTGTGTCCCATATTTCTGCATCACAGACTTTGCGGTCTTCTGCGGATTGAAAAGGTGCGTCTCCACCTGGTTGAACGCCGTAACAACATCTCATAAATTCGCAATGTCTATAAAACGGTCCGGATAAAAATTGGAGACACCGATAGCCCGTACCTTGCCGGCCCTGTATGCTTCCTCCATCGCCCGGTAGGTTCCGTAATAATCTCCGAACGGCTGATGAATGAGAAGCAGGTCGATATAGTCAGTGCGCAGTTTTTTCAGAGAATCCTGAATGGAAGTTTTCGCCTTTTCATAACCCGCATTGCTGATCCACACTTTCGTAGTGATAAACAGCTCCTCGCGGGGAAGCCCGCAATTCTGTATCGCCGCGCCCACACCCTCTTCGTTGTTATAAGCCTGTGCCGTATCGATGGAACGATAGCCAACGGAAATGGCATCCAGCACGCAGCGCTCCGTTTCCGCCGGTGGTGTCTGGTAAACGCCGTATCCAAGCTGCGGCATTTTTACACCATTATTCAAAGTGATATAATTCATAATGTTTCCTCCTGTCTGCAAATTGATTTGTTTTATATTTCAGAGTTTACAACAGGATGAAAAAAATGTACAATAGCAATATCGAAATCTGCTATTCGCCTGATGAATAGCAAGGAGAAAGAAGGAACGTACAGGCTATGCTGAATCTATCTGAGCTGGAACAACTGTCCGCATTCGCCCGGTATGGGACTCTGTCAAAGACAGCGCAGGAGCTGCATATTTCTCAGCCCACTTTGACGCGCACCATGCAGCATCTGGAGGAAGAGTTCGGAGTCTCTTTGTTTGTTCGCGGAAAAAACTGCCTTGCACTTAATGAAACAGGGAAGAAAGCTGTGGAATATGCAAATTCACTCCTGTCAGATGCGTCAGCTGTGATTGATCGGGTGCGTCAATTTGACTTAAGCCAGCGTACGATCCTGATAGAATCCTGTGCGCCGGCTCCGCTCTGGAGTCTGCTTCCGGCTCTTTCGGAGCAGTTCCCGGATAAAATGATTTCCTCCCGGCTTACAGATATTCCACTGATTTTAAACCGGGTAAAGGATCAGACCTGCGAAATCGGTATTCTGCCATACCCGGCTGAGGACGATGATGTGGCAAGCGTTCCTTTTATCCGGGAGGAGTTGTCCGTCTGCCTGCCGCCGGATCATGACCTGTCAGGCTGTTCATCAGTTACACTGGAAATGTTGAACGGTTATAACTGCCTTCTGAAATCAGACATCGGGTTCTGGAACGATCTGTGCCGCCAAAAGATGTCGGCGTCCCGCTTTCTGGTGCAGACAGATGAATTTGAGTTTCTGGAGCTTGCGCGGACCTCGACACTGCCTTTTTTTGTCACAAATCTTGCATTAGATGTAGATTTTGTGAAAGAACGAACGGTGATACCAGTCTCAGATCCGGAAGCAAATGTCACATTCCACATGACTTTCCGGAAAGAGAATCCGGACTATTTAAAAATTGTACAGCGGATTGCACGGAATAATATCTGAGCATAACAGCATTTTTTGATGAGGCTTTGGAACACGGAAAGCTGAAAAAATATCAGCTCTTCTGGTGTTCCTCGAGATACTCTGTACACTGCTTAGACACTTCATTGATCCCATCGTAATGGAGATAGAAGGTCGCCCTCGAAATTTCCGCTCTCTCGCATAGTTTTTTACACTGATTTCTTCATAGATCATTTCCTTTTCCAGAGACAGAAACGCATCTTTGATTGCCTCGATTGTATATCACGGTCAACGACAAGTATGATTTTGTTCCCAGGAGTATTGAGGACAGGGGCATAGCCATTGTAGACAACATTTCCACGGTACTGGAGGATGTTCTGAAAGCAATGAAGCCGGTGTGAATGTGGAGGAAACCATAATGACTATGAACGAAACAAGCCTCGTTGATGCGACTGACGGCCAGTGAACCGAATGCGACCTATATAACCATTAATCTTGGCGAGATTTATATCACCAGGGATATTCAGGATAAGTCCTATGGGCTGGACGGGTATCTCAGTGACATTTTGGGAGGGTTGAGGGCTGTATGCGAAGAATAGACGCGCCGACAAAAGTAGCGCCAGATTATCCTCCGGAAACACCAAAGACAACCCGCCATGGGATTTTATTTTTAAACATTATTGGGAATACCTTCTCTTTGTTCAAGGAAGGTATTCTTCCAGTGTCAGATTACGGTAATACTCACTGCCAGCCTCCGCGATTACAATCAAAGCTATGAGGACATATTTCATCTGGTCAGCTTCCAACTCAAAGGTTCCAAATTGGTTTACCGTGCCGCTGGTGAGCGAATCACCCGGCTTCAAGGTCTATGCGAGAGGATGGCTGAACTATTATGGAATTGCAAGCATGAAGAATCCGATAGATGACATCAATGGATGGATGTATCACAGAATCCGAATGTGTATCTGGAAACAATGGAAAAGAGTGCGGACGAAGATACGGAATCTGATGAAAATGGGAGTACCATTCAATCTGGCCTGGCAGGCTGGGAACAGCCGAAGAGGATACTGGTTTACATCAAATACAGTTGCTGTAAATATGGCAATGACAAAAGAAAGACTGATACGCAGTGGCTTTTATGATTTAGCCATAGCGTGCCAGTCAGTGCATGTCAACTATTGAAAGCGCCGTGTAC
>JAJQCO010000214.1:0-11412 GCA_021202655.1 Clostridiales bacterium
ACGGTGACAGATTGTGACTGGGCGAATTATACCTTGGAGGACGTGGATATTGTGAACGACGAGGGCGAGTGGTCCAGCGGCGATATCCCGAAGATTGAGATTACGCTGGAGGCGGACGACGATTATAAGTTTGACTCCATGACGAAGAGCAAGGTAAAGCTGAGAGGCGACGACGCGACCTATGTCAGCTCGAAGCGCCAGGACAGCAGCACGACGCTGATTATTACGGTTAAGCTGGACGCGCTGGAAGGCACGATGGACATTGACGACGTCAACTGGGAGACAGAGTCCTCCACCGTTGCTGTCTGGGAAGAGACGGACGGCGCGAAGAGCTATCAGGTGAAGCTTTACCGGGACAGCAGCTCGGTGGGAAGTACGGTCACGACCTCGAACACCTATTATAATTTTGCATCTCTGATCACCAGGGAGGGAGATTATTATTTTAAGGTGCGCGGCGTCAGCTCGAACAGCAAGAAGGGCGAGTGGTTTGAGTCCGATTACCTCTATGTGGACGAAGAGATGCTGGAGAAGATCAACGCCGGCTATTATAGCCAGGTGAGCAACGATACGTCTTCAAGCAGTACGAGTACAACAACCACCACAACGCCGACGACGACAGTCGCTTCGGATCACTGGGTGTGGGATACTACGGCTCAGAAGTGGTGGTACAGCTATGCGAGCGGCGGTTACCCGGCGGGCGGCTGGCTGGAGATCAATGGTTCGTGGTATTGCTTCGATTCGTCAGGCTGGATGATGACCGGCTGGATCCTGGCCGGAGGCAATTATTATTATTGCGACACATCAACTGGCGCGATGCTGACGAACACGACGACCCCGGACGGATACCGCGTCGGGTCGGATGGAGTCTGGATCCAGTAAGAAATGACGGATGGAGGTTACACGTCAGCTGGCTGACGTGCGATCTGCAGTGGATACAGGAAGAAAATAGGGGCGGCTGTCAGGAATCTGCTTGACAGCCGTCCCTTTCCTGGGCGGACACGCCTCTTGCCTGCCCGGCAAATGTAGAAAGGAGAAATCGAATATGGAGAAACGACTGTTTACCTCTGAGTCAGTGACGGAGGGACATCCGGATAAGATGTGCGACGCGATCTCGGACGCGATTCTGGATGCGCTGGTAGAGAAGGATCCCATGAGCCGTGTGGCGTGTGAAACCTGCGCGACGACCGGCATTGTGATGGTGATGGGCGAGGTGACCACGAACGCCTATGTGGATATTCAGAAGATCGTGCGGGATACGGTCCGAGAGATCGGATATGACCGTGCGAAATATGGCTTTGACGCGGATACCTGCGGCGTTATCGTGGCGATTGACGAGCAGTCGCCGGATATCGCGCAGGGCGTTGACCGGGCTCTTGAGGCGCGTGGGAGCGCTCTGGATGAGGACGCGCTTGATGCGATCGGCGCGGGCGACCAGGGCATGATGTTCGGCTATGCGACAAACGAGACGGCGGAATATATGCCTTATCCGATCGCGCTGGCCCATAAGCTGGCTCGCAGACTGACCGAGGTGCGAAAGAATGGAACGCTTCCCTATCTCCGACCGGACGGCAAGACACAGGTGACGGTGGAATACGACACGGATGGCAGGCCGGTTCGTCTGGACGCGGTTGTCCTTTCCACCCAGCATGATGAGAGCGTGACGCAGGAGCAGATCCATGCGGATATCAGAAAATATGTGTTTGACGAGGTGCTTCCGGCAGATATGGTGGATGAGAATACAAAATTTTTCATCAATCCGACCGGACGTTTTGTGATCGGCGGCCCGCAGGGTGACAGCGGCCTGACCGGACGCAAGATCATCGTCGATACCTATGGCGGCTATGCGCGTCACGGCGGCGGAGCCTTCTCCGGTAAGGACTGCACGAAGGTGGATCGTTCCGGAGCCTATGCGGCGCGCTATGTCGCAAAGAATATCGTGGCGGCGGGGCTGGCGGATAAGTGTGAGATCCAGCTGTCCTACGCGATCGGCGTGGCTCATCCGACCTCGATCATGGTCGACACCTTTGGCACCGGGAGGCTTAGCGATGAGCGTCTGGTGGAGATCATCCGCGAGCACTTTGATTTGCGCCCGGCCGGAATCATCAAAATGCTGGATTTAAGGAGGCCGATCTATCGTCAGACCGCCGCTTACGGCCATTTTGGGAGGACGGACGTGGATCTGCCGTGGGAGCACACGGATCGGGCGGAGATTCTGAAGACATATCTCGAATAAGGTTTTCATACGTGAGGGAGCGCCGCGAAAGCGGCGCTCCGTGTTGCTATTAAGGAAACTGTAAGACAATGTAAGAACGTATCGACTTGTATTCGCCGTGAAACCGGATATAATATAGCTAACTGTGCGGTTGCAATCTCTTTGAAGCATCCAACCGCACAGTTAGAAATAATTTGATGTTTGCTATAAGATGCAGGCTGAGTTTCGCATAGTCGTTTGGTAAGTACTTATCAGCAGCGACAGGAAAAGACCGGATGAAGGAGGCACAATATGATAAGAAATCTGCGAAGGAGCGGACGGCTTGCCGTTTGTCTGGCGATGGCGGCAGCCGTGACTCTGTTTTTGGCGTTTTCGGCGTTTGCGGAGCCGACAGAGACGGCTGCGGCAGAGACAGAAGCGGAAGCTGGCACGGAGGAGACGGAGGCAGGGCCGCCGGAGCCGACGGAATTTGCTCACCTCTATACCTGCTCCACAGATGGAACGTATATTTCCATTACGGGAGAGAACGAGGGAAGCTGGTCGGATCCGGAATATTATGACAACTATCTGTATCTGTTTGAGCTGAAGCCATATGAGGATGAGATCGGTTCGCGGACGGATTATATCGCCTGGATCACGAAGGGCGACGCGCTTGCCTTCCGGGTGCCGCTCAATCTGGGAACGGCGGAGGATCGTCTGTATTCCAAATTTGTCGTGGCGGTCTGCGACGGGACGACGTACACGCAGGTCAGCAACACGGCGTATGTGACGAATCCGGAATCTCTGGCGAAATATACGGAGGCGTACAATTCTGCCCAGACCAAGAAGGGACTGCTGATTCAGAATACGGACGGCATGGTGGCGGACGCCTTCGAGCTTGGCGTCAGCCATGTGATTGTCAACATCGCTTTCCAGCAGATTCTGGGCAACGGCATTGATTACGTCTATGACGGGAAAACCTACAGCTTCAATAAAGAGCTAATCGAGAGCTACGACGCGACCATCCGCCGGATGTCAGAAAAGAGCATGACGGTAACCGCGGTGATCCTGAACGGGTGGAATGACGCGACGCCGCAGCTGGTCTATCCGGGCGTGACGAAGCAGCCGGAAAGCTCCGTGTTTTATTATGGATTCAACGCGTCGACGCAGGAGGGCTATGAGACGAGCAAGGCGATTGCCTCATTCCTGGCGGAGCGATACAGCAGCCGGACTTCGGAGTACGGAAAGGTCTCAAACTGGATCATCGGCAACGAGATTAACAATCAGCAGTGGAACTATATGGGGCCGATGGGACTGGATCAGTATGTGCAGGAGTACGCGCGGGCGTTCCGCGTCTTCTATACGGCGATCAAGAGCACGACGAGCCAGGCGCGTCTGTTCTTCTCGACCGATTATAACTGGATCAACGAAGCCGACGGCTCGACGAAATATAACGCGAAGGATATCATCAACCGCTTTGCCGACGTGACCGGGGCGGGCGGCGCGATGGACTGGGGTCTGGCCTATCACCCGTATTCCATGCCGATGACAGAGCCGGAGTTCTGGGATGACGCTTCGACCGGGCTCATTACAAACGACGCGAATTCGCCGGTGGTAAACCTTTCCAATCTGAGCGTCCTTACCGATTATATGCAGAATTCGGCTCTGCTTGCCCCGGATGGCACGGTGCGCCACATCATTCTGTCTGAGCAGGGCTTTACGTCAAAGAGCCTGACCCGCGGGGAGGATGAGAATCTGCAGGCGGCGGCGATCGCCTATGCCTATTATATTGCGGACAGCAATCCGTATATCGACGCGTTCATTATGAGCCGCCAGGTAGACGCGCCGTCGGAGGTGAATCAGTCGCTGATGTTCGGGCTCTGGTACTGCGATATGAATCAGCCGAACGATATCGTGCCGACGACCAGGAAGAAGGCCTGGCAGATTTATAAATATATCGACAACCGAACCTACACGCTGGAGACGACGGAATTTGCGAAATCCATTCTTGGGATTGAAAAGTGGAGCGATGTGATTCCGAATTTCAAGTGGAAGTCTCAGGAGAACTGACGGGCCTTCAGCCTAACAAAATGAACCGGATGTGTGATTTTGACCGCCATCCCGCCCTGCCGTTTTCGCGGAAAGGAGCGGGATGGCTTATTTTTTGATGGATGTGGAGAAAATAGAGATATGTGTTTGATTTTTTCAGCGCGGGACTATATACTAAAAGAAAAGTGCGAGAAATCGGCGAGAAGGAGAACACAGCATGAAGAAATTGGAGATCATCATCAAGCCGGACAAGCTGGAAGACTTAAAGAGCATCCTGGAACAGTGCAAGGCCAGTGGAATTATGATCAGTAATATCATGGGCTATGGAAATCAGAAGGGATATAAGCAGATGTACCGGGGAACCGAGTACACCGTGAATCTGCTTCCGAAGTTAAAGGTAGAGACCGTGGTGAATGACGAGGAAGCCGACGCGATCATCCGTCAGGTGGAGGAGAAGATTCCGTCCGGCACCTATGGCGACGGCAAGATATTTGTGTATGATGTCGAGGACGCCGTCCGCATCCGCACCGGCGAGCGGGGAAACACGGCGCTTTGATGGATCTGCTCCTTACTGTTTTATGAAGAATTTTTGACTTTTTCAAAAAACCCCTACCAAAAAACTCCGCTATCGTATATAATGACATGCGTGAAACATCCGGTTGCGAAATGTCTGCCGGATGTGGCGCGCATGCTACGATATCAGGAGGAATGATCATAATGAAGAAGATAAAGACATGGATTTTCCTGTTGGCGGTTGTCTGCGTGGCAGGACTTGCCGGCTGCACCAAGAGCAATATTGTAACTCCGAACGAGAGCGCCGGCGCGGATGTGATAAAGCCGGACACGCATATTTATTTCGATATTGTACTGGACGAGGAAGATCTTCAGGCGTCGGTCGAGGACCTGTATCTGGATGAAGGAGATTATCCGATGGCGGCGGCGCTTGATTTTGCCCTGCATCTCGATGAGGAATACATCGACGTCAATGTGGCGGTGAAGGATGGAACCTCGATGGAGGATGCGGCTTACTATGTCGAGACTGTACTGAAAGGGATCAACGATGAGGTTTGCGTACAGGATTTTTCCTACGGCGAATCAGACACGGACACCTTTGGAGGTCTTTACCAGGACAATGTGACGAATTTGAAGGTTTACTTTGAATCCGATTATGAGGCGGACGGGGAGCCGTTCTTTGAGACGCAGATCGGCATGGACGAATATGTAGAGTTTGATTTTTCGGATCTGGAAAGAGAAGATGAGCAGCCTGCGTAAGGCTGCTTTTTTCATATGAAGGACCCGACGGCTGTGATATGGACTGCGTGCCTGCGCAGGGCCATGCGACATCGGGCGGGCCGGAGAGTGTGAGAAAGGAGCGTGCTGCGATGGGGAAAATTGTTTTGCTGGTGCCCAGGGAGGAGATGCTGTATCAGGCGCATAATATCCTTCAGGAGAAGAAGTTCCGGATTGCGCAGATGAAGGCGATCCGCACGGAGAATACCGTCGTCGAAGCCCGGAGGGCCATTGCGGACGGAGCGACGATTCTGATTGCCCGGGGACTCCAGGCCTCCCTGATCAAGCAGTACACGGATATCCCGGTGGTGGAGATTGTCATGACGGCCCAGGAGATGGCGCTCCTTGTGGTAAAGGCGAAGCAGATCCTGGAAAAGACGCATCCGGTCATCGCGGTGGTCGGCTTTGAAAATATGTTCTGCGACATGTCATACTTTGACGAGCTTTACGATGTGGAGCTGCGCACCTATTTTGCCGACCAGGACACGGAGCTTAAAGGTGTGATTCGCGGGGCGCTCGACGACGGAACGGATCTTGTGATCGGGGGAGATACGGCGATCACGATGGCGACGGAGGCCGGGAAGCCGTCCCTTTTTCTCTCTACGACGGAGGATTCTCTGTGCCAGGCTTTTTCTGTGGCGGAGAGCGTGGATTATGCCATGAGCGTGGAAAAGAAGGCGGCGGCTCAGATGGAGACCCTGCTGGATTATTCCTTCAGCGGCGTGCTTCGCCTGGATGCGGAGGGAGCGGTCACAGCGACGAATCCGATGATCGAGGATATCCTGGGCAGAGAGCAGGCGGCGCTGATCGGGAAAAATATCCGCAGCCTGGCGCCGCAGATCGGCGAGGAGGCCCTGGTGCAGGTGTTTCGGGACGGCGAGGATTATTCCGTCTGTCAGGAGTGGAATCAGATTCCGGTGTTCGTCGTGATCGCACCGGTGCATTTTGAGGGACGGATTGACGGGGCGATCGTCACCTGTCATCGGATGAGGCAGAGACAGATTCCGACGCCGCGCCGGGAAGTGGACGCTGGTGCAAAATGGCTCCCGGTTCTTGTCTGCTTTGAGGATGTGCTGCAGCGCTCGTCTGCCATGCGGGAGTGCGTGCGCCTGGCGGGGCTTTACGCCATGTCGGAGCATCCGGGCGTCCTGCGGGGCGAGCCAGGGACGGAAAAACGGATCCTGGCCGAGTGCATCCATCACGCGAGCAGCCGTGGGAGCGGACCGTTTCTGGATGTGCCGTGCGAGGGAATGTCCGGCGAAGAGCAGCGGTCGATGATCTTTGGCGAGCAGGGGGCGGCGCTGCAGGCACAGGGAGGAACACTTTTTCTGCGCGACGTGGAATACCTGACGGCGGCCAATCAGTATCGTCTGTATCAGCTCATTCGTTTCCGGGTCTGCAACGGGGCGGACATTGCCTCGCTGCGGAAGGTGGACGTGCGCGTCATGGTGACGGTTCGCAGGCCGCTTGCTTCATGCATGAGGGATGGCGTGATGACGGAGGATCTCTATTACCTGCTTTCGGGGCTGGAGCTTTCCGTTCCGCCTCTCAGAGAGCGCAGGGAGGATCTGGAGCAGAAGCTGGAGGATTCTTTAAAGGAAGCCTGCGAGCGCTATGCCCGGTATCATGTGCTGACGAACGGGGCGAAGCAGATCCTGGCGGAATATCCCTGGCCGGGCAATCTGTTTCAGATAGAAAGCTTCTTCGAGCGGCTGGTTCTGACGGCGGGGAAGCGTTCGATCGACGAGGCCGCGGTCCGGAGGCTGCTCGCCGAGATGTATCCGGATGCCGGGGCCGCGAATGAGGAGGGCGGCGACCTGCCTCGGGAGGATTCCTCTCTGATGTCGGAGGAAGAGGAGCGGATCCGCGCCGCGCTTTTTCGCTGCAGCGGAAACCGGGAGAAGACGGCGGCGGAGCTTGGCTGCAGCAAGGCGACGCTGTGGAGAAGGATGAAAAAATACGGGATTGAAATGACGTGAAATGAAAATGAAATAAATTGAGCATAAAAATGAAAGCTTATTCCGTTTGCACAGAAAACGCATTGATGTTTGTGAAATAAGTCCATTGTATTTGCGTGCGGATTCTTTTATAATACAGCCATAAGCAACAGGGAAACAGAACCGAACGGCGGAAGCCTTCCATCGTTTGGCAAATTGAAGAAAGTCGAGGTAACGAGAATGAAAGTAGGATTTATTGGACTGGGTATCATGGGAAGACCGATGGCAAAGAATCTTGTGAAGGCCGGATATGAGCTGGTTGTCTTTGACTTCAACCAGGCGGCGATCGATGATCTGGTATCCTGCGGGGCGTCCGCCGCAAAGAGCGGAAAAGAGGTTGCTTCTCAGGTTGACGTGGTGATCACGATGGTTCCCAACTCTCCGCATGTAAGAGCGGCTGTGCTGGGCAAGGACGGCGTGGCAGAGGGCGCAAAGCCGGGTCTGGTTCTGATTGACATGAGCTCCATTGATCCCACGGAGAGCAAGAAGATCTGCGAGGAGTGTGAGAAGTTCGGCATTGAGATGCTGGACGCTCCGGTATCCGGCGGAGAGCCGAAGGCGATCGACGGCACGCTTTCCATCATGGTCGGCGGAAAGAAGGAGCTGTTTGACAGATTCTATGATCTGCTGATGGTCATGGGCGGTTCTGTCGTCTATGTCGGACCGATCGGCTCCGGCAACGTGGCAAAGCTTGCCAATCAGATGGTAGTGGCGATCAATATCGCGGCGGTTTCCGAGGCGCTCACCTTTGCGAAGAAGGCCGGCACCGATCCGGAGCTGGTCTATCAGGCGATCCGCGGCGGTCTGGCAGGCTCCACGGTTATGGACGCCAAGGCGCCGATGATGATGGACAGAAACTTTAAGCCCGGTTTCCGTATCGCTCTGCACATCAAGGATCTGAACAACGCGCTGAACGCGGCGCACGCGATCAGCTCTCCGGCTCCGCTGACGGCTCAGCTGATGGAGATCATGCAGTTCTTAAAATCCGAGGGCTGCGAGACCGAGGATCACTCCAGTATCGTGAAGTATTATGAGAAGATTGCCAGCGTGACAGTTGACCGCGGCTGATTTTAAGAGGAGAAGGGATCGTTACCGGTCACACGTCAGTCAGCTGGCATGTGACCGGTAACAGGAGATTTCAGGAGGAGAAAAACATGATTCAGACAGATTTTATTAAGGGTGTTATCGTTCCCATTCTGACCCCCATCGACGAGGATGAGAGGATCGACGAGGCGAAGCTGAGGGACCAGGTCGACTATGTCATCGAGGGCGGGGTTCTCGGTGTGCTGGCCTTCGGAAGCAACGGCGAGTTCTATGTCATTGAGGAGGATGAGATGGAGCGCGGCTTAAAGATCATGGTCGATCAGGCCGCGGGCCGTGTGCCGGTGTATTTTGGCATCGGTGGAATCAGCACCAAAAAATGCTGCCGCCTGGCGAAGATGGCGGTCGCAAACGGCGCATCGGGCATCTCGATTCTGCAGCCGATGTTCTTAAAGCCGACGGAGACGGAGCTGTTTTTGCACTTTAAGACGATCGCGGAGTGTGTGCCGGAGACGCCGGTCCTGATTTACAACAATCCGGGTCGCGTTGGTTATACGCTTTCCGGCAACCTGGTTGAAAAGCTGGCCCACGAGGTGGAAAATATCGTCGGCATGAAGGATACCAGCGGCGACATCACGCAGACCTCTGAGTTTATCCGCAGGAACCGTGATATTGATTTCAAGGTGTTCGGCGGAAAGGATACGCTGCTCTACGCTTCCATGTGCCACGGCGCGGTCGGCGGGGTCTGCACGGCGGCAAACTTCATGCCGGAGCTGATCACGGACGTTTACAATAAGTTCGTCGCGGGCGACCTTAAGGGCTCCCTGGAGGCGCAGTTCAAGCTCAATCCGGTTCGCCTGTCCATGGACGGCGCGAGCTTCCCGGTGGCGGCGAAGGATATGGCCAACCTGCGCGGGCGCGCGGTCGGCAAGCCGTATACGCCGAACCTGCCCACTCCGGAGGGACCGGTTCTGGATAAGATCAAAAAAGAAATGATGATTGCGGGATTGATCTGATTGCGTTATAATAGAGACTGCCCGGTGGGAGACCACCGGGCAGTTTTCAGGTCGCAGGCGCGGCGGAAAACGAAGAAATATCTGGTAAGAGAGAGAAAGGAAAACGAAGCGCGATGGAAATAATAAATCTGCTGAATGTCATTGTGGAGATGTTTTTATTTTTGATTGCCGGGGCGGTGATGAAGCGGGTCGGCGCATTGAATGATCAGGCGAAGGGGGTTCTGTCGAACCTGGTGCTGGATTTTGTGATGCCGTGCAATATCATCCATTCCTTTCTGATCGAATTCAATATGGATATTCTACGTTCCTTTGCGGAGATCCTGGTTCTCGCGATCGTGATCCAGATCTACAGCTATATCCTGAGCCGCGTGTTTTATCGTAGGGAAACGCCGGCGCGGCGGAAGGTGTTCCGCTATATCACCATGGTGTCGAACGCCGGTTTCCTGGGGAATCCGATCGTAGAGGGGATCTACGGGGCGCAGGGCCTGATGTATGCGTCCATCTATCTGATCCCGCAGCGAATTGTCATGTGGTCGGCCGGCGTCTCCTGCTTCACAGAGGCGGGAAGCAAAAAGGATCTGGTAAAAAAGGTGGTGACCCATCCCTGCATCGTGGCGGTTTATATCGGTCTGATTTTGATGCTTACGCAGGTGCAGCTGCCGGGCTTTCTTGAGGTTTCGATCCGGGCGGCGGGCGGCTGTACCACGACGCTGACCATGGTCCTGATCGGAACGATCTTTGCGGATGTGAAGCTTTCCGAGGTTGTGGATGCGGCGGTGGTCCGCTTTACGCTGATCCGCCTGGTTCTGATCCCGGGAATCATCTTTGTCATCTGTCGGCTTCTCGGCGTGTCGGCTCTGCTGACGCAGGTTTCCGTTCTTCTGGCTGGTATGCCCGCCGGGACGACCTCGCCGATCCTTGCGGAGAAATATCACGGAGATTCGATTTTTGCCTCCAAGTGCGTGATCTTCTCCACGCTGATGTCCCTGGTTTCGGTCACCCTGTGGTGCATGATCCTGTAGGTCGGGCGGAAAGTCAGTCGTTTCCGCCGTTCCAGTAATCCTTTGCGAGATTGATGAATTCCTTCGCGCCCTCGGACAGATAGCTGCCCTTGCGCCAGGAGACCGCCATGTCCCAGGTGGGATGGCTGGCCAGGCAAAAGCAGGCGACCTTGTCTGTCGAGGTCTTTACATAATAATTCGGAATGATGCCGCAGCAGAGCGTGGACTCCACCATGGCCACGATGCCTGCGGTATTGTTCGTCTCAAAGAGAATATTCGGTTCAAAACCGGCTTCCCGGAAGATGGCGTTGCACACGGTGCGGAGGGGAGAGTTCCGGTCCATCAGCACAAAGGGTTCATATCGGAGATCACTTAAATCCAGAAGGGCAGGCGGCTCTCCGGGGGGCGCGGCCCTGCGGGCCAGCGGATGGCCGATCGGTACGATGACATTCATCTCCTCGGTGTTAAGCGTGAGATAAGAATCTCCGGTCCGCTCGCTGACCGGGAGCGTGATGAAGCCGATGTCGAGCTCGCCTCTGGTGATCGCCTGCTGCTGTAAATACACGCGCATCTCGACCGGTTTGACGTGGAGATGAGGCTGTCGGCGGTGAAGCTCCGGATAGATATCCGTGAACATCCGCAGTCCGCGCCCGGGCGTCAGGCCGATCGTCAGAAGATGCTTTTCTGTCTGGATCTGGTCATAGATCCGGTTGTAGGTATCCTTCTTGATATTCATGACGGCGCGGGCGCCTTCGAGGTAGATCCGCCCGGCCTCCGTCAGCCCCCAGTCCGTGCGGGAGCGCTTAAAGAGCTGAGTCCCCAGATCC
>JAJQCO010000214.1:11422-11675 GCA_021202655.1 Clostridiales bacterium
TCCTGCTCCAGCTTCAGCAGCTGCTGATTTAAGGCGGACTGGGTGATGTACAGCTTCTCCGCCGCCCTGGTAATATTATTCTCCTCTGCGATTTTGATGATATATTCAATCTGTCGGGTATCCAAATGCCGGCGCCTCCTGTTTCCTGAATCGTCGTCTGTGTACTGTATTTTTTGTACAATCTCTCCAATTAGTATAACATATCGGTTAAAAATCTCAACATATTTTCTTAGAAAATCTTAGAGAGCTATTA
>JAJQCO010000180.1 GCA_021202655.1 Clostridiales bacterium
CTTCGCTGAGTGTTTCGATATAAGCGCACACTAAACTCATACTTCGCCTTCGGCTCGTATTCGTTAAGTGTTTACATTATACCATACGAAAGGCGTTTCGTTTCTAAATTAATTATAAATTCAGCCTGTCGCCGCTCCGGCAAGATAAGCTTCCAGACGCTTTCTCAGTGTCTGATGCTCCGGCGCGGCAAGCGCCGGGTCGCGGGCAAGGAGAAGCGTGACCTCCTCGGAAACAGTCTTTAAGATATCCGCATCCGTAAAAACATCCGCCAGCTTAAATTCCAGGCTGCCGCTCTGACGCACCCCGAAGATATCTCCGGGACCCCGAAGTCTCAGATCCTCGGAGGCGATAAAGAAGCCGTCGTTCGACTGATTCAGAATATCGAGGCGTTCCCGGGCGCGATCCTCTCCGGAGCAGTCGACCAGGATACAGTAGGACTGGGCGCTTCCCCGGCCGACCCGCCCCCGCAGCTGGTGCAGCTGGGCAAGTCCAAAGCGCTCTGCGTTTTCTATCATCATCACCGTCGCGTTTGGCACATTTACGCCGACCTCCACAACCGTGGTGGAGACCAGAACCTGGATTTCGCCCGAGGCAAAGCGTTCCATGATCGCATTCTTTTCTTTTCCCTTCATCCTGCCATGCAGGGCCTCTACCGTCACAGAGGCGGGAAGCTCCTTTCTCAGCCTTTTGGTATAATCCAGCACGTTTTCCGCCTCAATCAGCTCGCTCTCCTCCACCATCGGACAGATCACGTAAGCCTGATGACCGGCGGCGGCCTCCCTGGCAATGAAACGGTAGGCGTTCTCCCGATAGCCGGTATCCACGACACAATTACGGACCGGCAGACGGTTTGCCGGCATCTCGTCTATGACGGAAATGTCAAGATCTCCGTAGAGGATGATTGCCAGGGTACGCGGAATCGGCGTCGCGCTCATCACAAGCACATGCGGCATCCGCCCGTCCGCGCTCTCCTCCCCCTTTGCCCCAAGCGCCTCCCGCTGCCTGACGCCAAAGCGGTGCTGCTCGTCCGTGATCACCAGCGCCAGCCGGTCATAATGCACCTTCTCCTGGATCAGAGCGTGAGTCCCGATGATCAGATCCGCCTCGTGAGTCTCAATCTGCCGGTACGCCTCCCGCTTCTCTCTCGCCGTCATGGAACCGGTGACCAGCACAGCCTTCCGGTCAATCCCGTATAATTCGGCCATCCTCGTCACCGTCTCAAAATGCTGCCTGGCAAGAACGTCCGTCGGAGCCATGAGCGCCCCCTGATAACCGTTATAAGCCGCCTCCAGCAGAGCAAGCACCGCCAGGATCGTCTTGCCCGAGCCGACGTCTCCCTGGAGCAGGCGGTTCATCACCTGCCCGCCCTCCAGATCGCCCAGAATCTCAGACAGAGCCTGCGCCTGCGCCCCTGTCAGACGGTAGGGAAGCGCCGCTAAGAGACGGTCTATCTGCGGCGCATGCTTCATCACAAACTGAGAAGGCCGACCCTGGCGCTCCTCCTTCTGACGGCGCACGGCAAGCAGAAACAGGAAATATTCATCAAACACCAGGCGTTTCCTGGCAAAAAGCAGCTCCCTCTGATCCGCGGGAAAATGAATGTGTTCGACGGCATAGTTATATTCCGCCAGCTCACACCTTTTCCGGATCTCATCCGGCAAATATTCCTTCTCCAGCTGCCGCGCGGCAAGCGCCTGCTTCACGGCGCGCACGATCGCCCGGTTTCCCAGTCCTTTTGTCTGGCTGTAAACCGGCTGCATGGAATCCATGAGCCGCTCATACTCCTCCTGGGTGAGAATCTCCGGCTGCTCCATGGTCAGGCGGTTGTCCTTTCTTACCACCTTTCCCCGGAACACGAACATCCGCCCCGCCTGCAGCGTCTGCCGCAGATAAGGCATATGAAACCAGATCAGGTTCAGAACTCCGGTCTGGTCCCGAAGCTGCGCCGTCGTCACCTGTGTATTCCGGAAGCGCTTCACCGAAGCAGTCTGAGCCAGCCGCCCGGCGACCGCCTCCACCGCTCCCTCCCGCGCTTCTCCCGCGCATACGGGCTGCCCATATACCTCGTAAGCCCGCGGATAATCGCAAAGCAAATCCTCCACCGTCCTGATATCCAGCCGGGCAAACAGCTCCGCCGTCTTCTCCCCGATCCCTTTTAAGCTCGTCAGTGGCTCTCTATTCATGTTTCGGTTCCTCCCGCCCAAAGCCGCCGGAGCTTCGCCCTCCCGCGGCTTTCGCTTTCCTGAATCATCATGTAAAAAAGTATATCATACTTTGCCGCAATTTTCGCTTGCCAAAACTCACTTTTTCTGTTATCATACCTATGTTGTGGTTTCTACACGGGAGCCAAATACGTTGTGGTTAAGGAGGTGCGGTCATGGCAAAATGTGCAATCTGTGAAAAAGCTGCTCACTTCGGAAATAATGTGAGCCATTCCCATAGAAGATCCAACGCGATCTGGAAAGCGAACGTAAAGTCCGTCAGAGTAAAGGTCGTCGGCGGTACGAAGAAGATGTATGTATGTACGTCCTGCTTGCGTTCCGGCCTGGTCGAGAGGGCATAACAGAAAACAGAAGATGCGTAGACAGGAGACAGGAAACTGCCTCCTGTCTCTTTTTTTTGCCATAGCATACGAAACTGCCAGTGGCAGGTTCTTCCGTTTTTGTCCTGCTCAGCTGCAAAACAGATGATATCCGATCGCGAGACATGCCAGGATAAAGATCAACGTGGACAGCGTCTCCGGGATAAAAAGCAGGAGCGCCATTCCCGCGCCGAAGCAAAACAGCATCAGGCCAAACACCCGTTTCATCAGACACCTCCCGGCGAAACTGATTCAGGACGGCTTTTGCGCCGTCCTGAATGTCCGTATACGATAATATATGCCTTAACCCTGTTTTCATTCCTGCTGCTCTGCTTCTTCCCCGGCCGCAATCTGCTCGGCGGCCCGAACCGCCTCCTCCGAGACCTCCTGCTCCTTCTTTCCACCGGTCAGCTTGTTGACAAAATCGGGAACCATATCCAGAACCTTGGTCACCGCATCCTGCTGTTTGATATTGACCAGCTTGGTCACCCCGTTCTGGATGACCAGGACGGCGCTCGGACTCATCTTGGCGCTCATTCCGCCTCCCCCGCTCTGCTTCGCGTTATTCGCAAAGGATCCGGCCGCCATGCCGCAGGTCACGTCCACCAGCGGAAGGATAATGGCGTCGTCTACCTTCACCGCTTCCCCCACTACCGTCTTTGTCGTAACAAACTGATCCATCCCCTTAAAAAGGGCTTCCACCGTCGTCGCGAAATGATTTTCCGCCATCTCTCTTTCTCCTTCCTGTCTTTCGCCGTCATCTCAGCCATTTTCTGGCCAGCCGACGGAAATTCCGATCCATGCATAACCGAATGACGATCACAAGCAGCGTCGCCACCCGGATTCTTCCCTTCAGGGAAACATTTCCCACAAGAACCTTCTCCTCAAATACCGGAGTCAGCGTCAGGCTGCGCGCATAACATCCGTAAAACGGACTGACCGCCATCAGAACCTGCCCGGTCACCGACGGATCGTCGAAGCCAAAACGAAATTCCCCTTTTACCTTCCGCGGCAGAATATGTCGGATCACCGCAAATACCTGTCTCTTTATCAGAAGAAGCGTCTTCCGGTTCTCCTCCTTACTCAGGAATTCCCATATGCGATCCTTCTTATTCTTAAGCTCCTTTATCCTGCCGCGAAGTCTGCGAAACGCGGCCAGAATCCTCGCCTTCAGACGCCGCAGCCTGGCCGGGAACGCACGCACGGCCCGGAATATCCCCGCGATCCGTTTCCCCAGCTTCCAAAGCATCAGCCAGATCTTTCCGGCAATTCCCTTCGCCTTCGTCTCTCCGTCCGTTTCTTCCGTTTTCGTTCCATGCGCCGCAGGCGCGCGCCTGGACTCCGACGCGCTCTCTGGCTCCGGTGGCGGTGGCTTTGGTGGCGCTGGCTCCGGTTCCGCCACGCTTCCCGGCGGACTCTTCTCCGACAGACGCTCGGATTCCTTAACCGGCGATTCCTTCGCCGCCTTCTCTTCCCTCTCCGCCGGTCTCTCTCTTCCTCCCGGACTTTCCCTTCTCTGACGCCGCTTTCGCTTCCGTTTCCGCTTCTCCTCTCCGCCCATAAGCCGGAAAGCAAGCACACGCAGACTGAGCGTAAGCTCTCTGTCATAGAGAAGCCGGAAGGAAACCAGATGAAGCAGCCAGGTCGCCCGCACCTGGCCGCGGACAGCGCCGTCCGCGGATATCTCCGCCCGGTATCGAACCGGGACAAACAAAACGATAAGAAGCGCCGCCACAATCAGAAGGAGCAAAACCAGAAGCACCAGCCCGATGACCTTGGCGATTCCCCATAAAACAACTGTCATATCTTCGCTCCGTACTTTTCTTCATTCACCCTGTGGCGAAGCGTCTTTCCATCGGCAGGACAGACATCCCTCCCGGCCAGAAAATCGTTCAGACAGAACCCTCCGGTCTGACGATACATCTCGTCTACAATCTGCCGGACGACCTCCAGCGCCTCCCAGTACGTCACCGCCACGCCGATGATCCGGATATCCTCCTTGCGGTAAGGAGGAGAAAACAGGATGACCGAAGGCCAGATATCAAGGATATGATGCCCACACTGCGGCGAAGTAATCACATAAACATCCGGCTGCAGCCGCTCCTCCCGGAGTCCCTTCATGAGATCTGCTCCCCGGCGTCCGGCCTTCTCGCCCACATACAGATGCTCCATCCATCTCATAGCCTCACTCCTCATCCGGCCTGTTTTCGGATCAGCGGTACGCCTTTAAGATCGACCGGCACAAAAGCTCCAGCGCTCTCGTTACAGCCTGCTCCCGCACCTGGCTCCGGTCTCCGGCAAACTGGCATTTCTCCACCACAATCTGATCCTTCATATAGGTGGCGATATATACCAGACCCACCGGCTTCTCCGGCGTGCCTCCGTCCGGCCCGGCGATGCCGGTCACCGCGACACAGGCGTCCGCATCCGTCGCGAAGACGCCGCCCATCGCCATCTCCCTGGCCGTCTGCTCGCTGACCGCTCCGTATTTTTTCAGCGTCTTCTTGCTGACGTCCAGATACTTTCGTTTCGCCTTGTTGGAATACGTGATAAAGCCCTCGTGAAATACCTCGGACGCGCCGGCCACATTGACCAGTCTTCCCGCCAGAAGCCCCCCGGTGCAGGACTCCGCCGTCGTCACAGTCAGGTCGTATTTCTTTAACAGGCTCACCGCCGTCATCTCCAGGGTTTCTTCCATAGCCGCGCGCTCCTCCATCTTCCCTCCGATTCTCCTTCCCGTCTACATCTGTCCGTCCGTCAGGATTCTGTGATTCTTCGCAATGTAATCGCAAAGAGAAACAACCGTCAGCGCCAGGGCAATCCAGGTGCATATCTCCGTCAAAAGCCCCAGCACCGGCAGATTGATAATCAGCAGAATCACAGCGATCATCTGAAACGTCGTCTTAAATTTTCCCCAGTAGCTGGCCGCAATAACAATTCCCTGTTCTGCCGCCACCAGACGGAATCCGCTGATGATAAATTCCCGGCTGACAATGACAATCACCATCCAGGCCGGAAGCTGCTTAAGCTCCACCAGGCAGATCAGAGCGGAACAGACCAGAAGCTTATCCGCCAGCGGGTCCATAAACTTTCCAAAATTCGTCACCAGGTTATACCTTCTGGCAATCTTCCCGTCCAGCATATCCGTGAGGCTGGCCACGATAAAAATCGCCGCCGCGAGATTGCGCAGAAGCTGGCTGCTCCCGCCAAACATCAGCAGACTCACGACAAAAAACGGGATCAGACAGACACGCAACACCGTCAGCTTATTCGGCAGATTCATCATATACCTCCCCGATCAGATCATATTCCGAGGAACCGGTCACCTTCACCCGGACAAAATCCCCGGACTGAAAGCACTCCCCGCTCGTCACAAAGATATACCCGTCCACATTCGGCGCGTCCATATAGGTGCGGCCCACATAAGCCGCTTCATCGGCCACCTTGCCCTCGATCATCACGTCAAGAACGCGGCCGACCATCTCCTCCGAATGTGCGAAGGCAATCTCCTGCTGCAGCTCCATAATCTCATCTCTGCGCGCCTCCTTCACCTCCTGCGGAACCTGCTGCGGGAAGACCGCCGCCGGGGTGTCCTCCTCCGCCGAGTAGGCGAAGACGCCAAGCCGTTCAAACTCCATCTCATCCACAAAACGCATCAGCTCTTCATGATCCTCCTGCGTCTCTCCCGGAAAGCCGGAAATCATCGTCGTGCGGATCGCAAGATCCGGAATCGCCTGCCGCAGCCTGGCAAGAAGCGCCCGCAGCTCCTTCTGGTTCGTCCGGCGTCCCATGCGCTTCAGCACCGTGTCGCTCGCATGCTGAATCGGGATATCAAGATAATGGCAGATCTTCTCCTCCGTGCGGATCGTCTCAATCAGCTCCTCCGTGATCTCCTCCGGATAGCAATATTGAAGACGGATCCAGCGAATCTCCGGGATCGCCGCCAGCTGCTTAAGGAGCGCCGGGAGCTTCTTTTCCCCGTAGAGATCCGTCCCGTACAGCGTCGTCTCCTGCGCCACCAGGATCAGCTCCTTTACCCCCTGCGCCGCCAGCTGCCTGGCCTCCGCAATCAGGTTCTCCATCGGAACGCTGCGGTATCTTCCGCGCAGGTTCGGGATAATACAGTAGGTGCAGCGCCGGTTGCATCCCTCCGCGATCTTTAAGAAAGCGTAATGCCCGCCGGTCGTGAGAAGCCGCTCTGTCTCCACCTCCGGAAGCGCGTTCACATCGTGAAAAAGGCTGACGCTCTCTCCCTCAAGCACACGCGAAAGCGCCGCGGAAATCTCATCGTAGGAGGAGGTCCCGAGAATCGCATCCACCTCCGGAATCTCATCCAGGATCTCCTGCCGGTAGCGCTCCGCCATACAGCCCGTGACAAGCAGCGCCTTAAACTTCCCCGCCTTCTTTAGCTCCGCCATCTCCAGAATGGTATTGACGCTCTCTTCCTTCGCATCGTTGATAAAACAGCAGGTATTGATCAGAACGACGTCGGCCTCATCCTCGTCGTCCGTAAAGGTATGGCCGTCGCGGCCCAGAAGGCCCAGCATTCTCTCCGTATCCACCAGATTCTTATCGCATCCAAGCGAAATGCAAAGTATCTTCATAGACTGAAAAACTCCTGATTATACAGGGGAAGCCATCTCCGCAAATTTCCCGAGACGGCTCCCCCCCTTTCTGAATGATATCCTGTTTCTCCCACGGCCTGATCAGGCCTCGGACGCACCGGCGTTTGCTTTTTCAAACTGTGCGTTGCTCTGCTCCATCGCCAGATACTCCTCCTCGGTCTCCTCCGCGTCGTCATCCTCGGAGCTGTCGGACAGAATCTTTACCTTGCCCTCATAGAGCTCCTGCACCGCAAGAGAGAGCGGCTTCTTGCCGCGGCCTCCCGGCACCATCGCCTCGTCGCCGTCAATGAGCTGACGCGCGCGCTTGGCCGTCGCCAGGACAATCGAATAACGGCTCTGAACCACCGGCTGCTCGCCCGGCTCTACCTCACTGTTTACCTTCTGAATCAAATCCTGATAGGATGGATGTAACATGTTTTACCCCTTTCTGTTTCCCTTATCTCAATCTTCTGCGGCGACTGCAAGTCCCGCCACAGGCAGCTTTCTTCGGATGCCGTCACCAGAACTGTCACTCCGGATCTGTCTGCTCATCCTGCCGCCCGGCCAGCTCCTGTCTCATTCTCCGGATGAATTCCGCATTGCGCTCTACGGCATAATGCCGGGAGCGAAGAAGCGCATGCATCTCATCAACGCAGGTCTCCAGATCGTCATTCACCAGAATGGAATCATAGCAGTCGATGGCCTTCGACTCCGTCACTGCCTGCCTCATCCGCCGACGGATGACCTCCTCTGTCTCGGTCTCCCGGCCCCGCAGGCGACGTTCCAGCTCTTGCGCCGACGGAGGCGTCACAAACAGGAGAAGCGCATCCGGATATTTCTCCTTCACCAGAAGCGCGCCCTGAACCTCGATCTCCAGCAGGACGTCCCGACCGGCCTCCATCTGCTCTGTCACATATCTCCTCGGCGTCCCGTAGTAGTTGCTGACATAACGGGCATGCTCGATCAGCTCATCCTCGCGGATCATCCGCTCGAACTCCTCCACGCTCACAAAGAAATATTCCCTGCCGTCTACCTCGCCCTCTCTCGGGCGGCGCGTCGTCGCTGAAACCGACAGCGCATAAGACTCCGGATATTTCTCCAGCAGGCGCTTCATCAGCGTGCCCTTGCCCGCTCCCGAAAAGCCGGATACCACCGTCAACAAACCCTTCTGTGCCATATCGTCTCTCCCACTCCGGATGTCATTCAATATTCTGTATCTGCTCGCGCACCTTCTCAATCTCGGTCTTTAACGCGATCGCCTTGTCCGAGACCTCGAGATCGGTCGATTTGGAAAGCATCGTATTCGCCTCACGGTTCATCTCCTGGGCGATAAAATCCAGCTTCCTGCCCACGCTACCGCCGTTCGCAAGCTCCTTCCTCGTGGCGTCAATATGCGTGCGCAGGCGCACCGTCTCCTCGTCGACACAGATCCGATCCGCATAGATCGTCACCTCTGTGGCGATCCGCGCCTCGTCGATCGCCGTGGCTCCCAGAAGCTCCTTTACCTTATCCTCCAGCTTCCGACGGTATTCCGTCAGGATCTGCGGCGCCCGCACCTCCACGAAATCGACCAGCGTATCCATATAGTCCAGCTTCGCCAGCAGATCTGTCTTCAGCTTCTCGCCCTCCTGAACGCGGGATTCAACAAAATGCTTCGCCGCCGTCTCGACGGCCTCGGAAAGCTGTCTCCACGTCTCGTCCTCATCCTCCGGCGCCTGATCCATGACCAGCACCTCAGGCATCCTCGCCAGATCAGAAACCTTCACATCATTCTCGATCCCAAACTGCTCCTGCATCCGCCGGAAGGCGTCCATATACTCTGCGGCCAACGCACTGTTGTACTTTAAGCAAAGCCGCTCTTCCGTATAATCCTCATAGCTGATGAAGACGTCCACCTTGCCCCGCTGAATGTAGGTCTTTAACAGATTCCGAATCGCCGCCTCGAAATAGTTGAACTTCTTCGGCATCTTGATGCTCAGATCCAGATATCTGTGGTTCACCGCCTTCATCTCGACCGATATCTTATGCTCCTCCGTGACGATCTCACACCGTCCGAAGCCGGTCATACTCTTAATCATCTAACGCACCTCTTCGCATCCATGCCATCCTCCTTCGCACAGAGGACGTCACGCGTCTCACATCATAAAAGCCGGTAAACAGGTATGCTCACCGCGACTCCTCCGCCCACCGACATTACCATCATTATAATTCAAACCGCTATCCAAGTCAACTTTCTGCGACACAATTTCTTGTAAAAGTCCTGTAGCTGGGATATAATGGAGGAACTTGAGCGAACAACTATGCGCCGCTGTCGCGGCGCACCACCACGCATGAAGGAGCTTATCAGATATGGCATTTGATGGAATTGTAATCGCAAACCTGACGCACGACATCAGGGAACGGCTCGAGGGCGGCAAGATCAGCAAGATCGCACAGCCGGAAAAGGACGAGCTGCTCCTCACCGTCAAGAATCAGAAAAACACCTGGCGTCTCTCCCTCTCGGCGAGCGCGAGCCTGCCGCTGGTCTATTTTACCGAAACCAACAAGCCCAGTCCCCTCTCCGCGCCGAATTTCTGCATGCTTCTGCGCAAGCACATCGGATCCGGGCGTATCCTGAAGGTCAGCCAGCCCGGCCTTGACCGCATCATCGAATTTGAAATCGAACACCTTGACGAGATGGGGGATCTCTGCCACAAACGACTGATCGTCGAGCTGATGGGCAAGCACAGCAACATCATTTTCTGCAAGGAAGACGGGACCATTCTCGACAGCATCAAGCATATTTCCGCCCAGGTCAGCTCCGTGCGTGAGGTGCTGCCCGGCCGTCCCTACTTTATTCCTCACGCGTCAGAGAAGGCCGATCCGCTGACCGTCACGCAGGAGGTGTTTTCCGCTCTGATCGGCTCCGCCCCCCAGCCGCTCTCCCAGGCGCTCTACCGCAACCTGACCGGTTTAAGCCCGATCATCGGCACGGAGCTGTGCCATCTGGCGTCCCTTGACGGAGACCGCTCCGCCAATGAGCTGAACGAAGCGGAGCTGACTCATCTTTATCATATGTTTTCCCTGATGATGGACGATATCCGCGACGGCCACTTTTCCCCTCATATCGTCTACCGGGGCGGCGAGCCGGTAGAATTTGCCGCCGTGCCTCTGACCTGCTATGAGAGCAGCGAGTACACGTCAAAGCCCTTCCGCGACATCAGCGCTCTGCTCGAGGCCTATTACGCGGAGAAGAACACGATCACCCGCATCCGCCAGAAATCCGTCGACCTGCGCCATGTCGTTCAGACCGCACTGGAGCGAAACGAACGGAAATACGATCTCCAGCGCAAGCAGTTAAAGGACACGGAAAAGCGCGACCGATTCAAGGTCTACGGCGAGCTGTTAAACACCTACGGTTACGAGCTTTCCGGGGGCGAAAAGAAGCTGGAATGCCTGAATTATTACACCGGTGAAACCATCCGCATCCCGCTCGACCCCCAGCTCAGCGCGCAGGAAAATTCCCAGAAATATTTCGCCCGCTACAACAAGCTCAAGCGGACCTTTGAGGCCCTGACAGATCTGACGGAGGAAACCAAACGGGAAATCGATCACCTGGAATCCATCGGCGCCTCCCTGGACATCGCGTCGAAGGAGGAGGATCTCGTGCAGATCCGCGAGGAGCTCTCCGAATTCGGCTTTATCAAGAAGCGCGCCCCCGGCCAAAAGAAGCCGAAGATCACCAGCCGCCCCTGGCATTACCGTTCCACGGACGGTTTTGACATCTATGTGGGAAAGAATAATTATCAGAATGAAGAGGTCACCTTCCGGCTTGCAAACGGCGGCGACTGGTGGTTCCACGCCAAGGGCATCCCCGGCTCGCACGTCATCGTCCGCACCGAAGGAAAGGAGCTTCCGGACCGCGTCTTCGAGGAGGCGGGCTCGCTTGCCGCCTGGTATTCAAAGGGCCGGGAAAATGAGAAGGTCGAGGTCGATTACATCGAGCGCAGGCACGTAAAAAAAGCCGCGGGCGGCGCCCCCGGCTTTGTCATCTATCACACCAATTATTCTCTCATGGCCACACCGGAATGTAAGCTGGAGGAGATCAGCGACTAAGGCTCCGTCACTTCTTCGGAACCATCACTTCCATCCCACCCATATACGGCCGGAGGACAGCCGGAATCTTCACCGTTCCGTCAGCCTGAAGATTGTTCTCCAAAAACGCGATCAGCATACGCGGCGGAGCCACAACCGTATTATTCAGGGTATGGGCGAAATACTTGCCGTTCTCCCCGTCCACACGGATGCGCAGGCGGCGCGCCTGCGCGTCGCCCAGATTCGAGCAGGAGCCAACCTCGAAATATTTCTTCTGCCGCGGAGACCAGGCCTCGACGTCGCAGGACTTCACCTTCAGATCCGCCAGATCGCCGGAGCAGCACTCCAGCGTACGAAC
>JAJQCO010000153.1:0-1234 GCA_021202655.1 Clostridiales bacterium
GATGTTCCTGAAATGTCTTTGGAAGAAATCAATCAGGAGATCGCTGAGGTAAGAAACGCACGGGGCAAATGAGCATGAGTTTCAGTGAAAAATGATTATAAGGTATTGAGTACGATCACATCACCGTCCAGGATCTTCGTCTGTCCGTCCGGCACTATGGTCTGTTCGCCGCGGCGGATCAGGATAATCAGGGAGTTTTTGGGCAGCTTCAGGTCGTGCAGGTATTTGTCATGCCATTTATGCGACTGGTCTATGGTGATTTCCTTTAAATGGATGTCATCTTCGCCGGTGTAGGATGCGGCACTCAAGACGAGGGAATCGCCGACCTGCAGGATGGTATCCCCTCTGGGGATGAGCTTCGTCCCGGCGCGTCGCAGGAACACCAACAGGGTGCCGGGCGGCAGATCGAGGTCGCACACCCGACGCCTGGCCCAAGGGTTGCCTTCGCGGCTCGGGATGCTGATGGAGCTGATATCGGTTTCCTCCGTGTAATCGTTGAACGGCGTCAGGACATTCCCGCTTCGGTTGATCATATGAACCCTTTCGGCGACCATCGGGAGCAGGGTGCCCTGAATGGAAATCGAGAGCAGCACGACGCAGAAGACAATGTGGAACAGGTCATGTTCCATGCTGTGATTTGCCAATGTGGCTGTAATGGCAAAAACGATGGATGCGGCGCCCCGAAGCCCGGCCCACGAGATCAGAAGCTGCTGGTGCAGGGAAGCCTTCTGTGGCGTAAGCAGCAGAGCGACGGCAAACGGCCTTGCGACGAATGTAAGAAATAAAGCAATCGCGAGCGCCGGAATGAGGGAGGCGGCGATGCGGGACGGGTAGGAAAGTAGTCCCAGCATAAAGAAGATCATCATCTGACAAAGGCTTGTAAATCCGTCAAAGAAATTGAACAGGGCTTTCTTGTTGCGCATCGGCTGGTTCCCTAAAATGATGCCGACCATGTAAGCGCTTAAGTATCCGTTGCCGCCAACGGTACACGGCAGGGCATAGGCGAGCAGGGAGACGGCCAGCATAAAGGCCGCGTCAAAGCCGCTGGTATCGAAGGTAAAGTGGGAGAGGAACCAGCGTGCCGCCAACGCGATTGCTCCGCCGATAAGCAGACCGAAAAGAAGCTGGGAAAATAATGTGGACACAATCTGCAACGGCAGGTTTTTCGCAGCTTCCCCGCCGGTCATGGCGGAGAGGGTGAGCAGAGTCAGCATGTATTGAAACTGGTCATTGA
>JAJQCO010000153.1:1244-2634 GCA_021202655.1 Clostridiales bacterium
GGAGAAAACGCTGGCAGCGTCGGTGGAGGCCAGCACGGAGCCGGTCAGTAGTCCCTCCAACAGTCCGAATCCGAGCGCCAGGTGGCAGAAAACGCCGACGAAAAGCGCAGTGACGATCGTGCCAAGGGATGAGAGCAAAAGCGCTTTTCCCGCAACTGGCCGCGCCGTTTTCCAGCGGGTTCCGAATCCGCCATAAAACATGATAAAGATCAGAGCGACCGTGCTGGCTGCTTCGGAAAATCCAAGATCGTCAAATTGGATCCGGACGATTCCCTCAGAGCCGAACATCATGCCCAACAGGATAAAGGCCAGGAGCATCGGTACGCCAAGCCGGTTTGTGAAGCGGTTACAGAGAATGCAGGCAATGATGACGATGGAACCCAAAAGTAAAAGTTTAATCAAAGGAAGCACCTCTTTGCATGTATTATTCCAGCCAGTATATCAGATTACTGCCTGCAAGGAAAGAGAAGATTTCGTTACAATTTTATAAAAGGGAATAATGAAGGGGGCTGTTTTTCTTAGCCCCCAATGATGAATCGAGTTTTTATGATTTAGACACTGCATACCAGTCAGTACACGTTAACGACTGAAAGCGCGAGGTAAATGTTTTACTGCCTTGTAAAAGTAACGCTCGCGCCTGAGTAGGAATCTGTATATATAAATGTATCAGAATCTGTAAACTGGAAACTGTTATAATCGTCGGCAAAGACGCCGTTTCCCTGATAGGACGGCAACACGTCCTTGAGGAATAAATCAATTTCAACATATGTCGTATCATCGAATGTTTCGATGAGAGCTTTTAATTGCTGCCCATTATATGAACCAGTATAAGAACCGGTCACATCTGGAGCAACGTCCGCAGAACTCTCAGTCTCGGTTGCGGCCGCTGCTTCCGTTTCTGCTGCCTCAGTTTCTGCCTCTGCTTCTGCCGCTGCTTCAGTCTCTGTTGTTTTAGTTTCAGCTTCAGCCTCGGTTTCTGCATCAGCTGTGGCTGTGCCCTGTGTCTGAACAACATCGTTTTCAATCCATGCGCCGTCGGCGTTGACTTCATATCCGTCCGGGGTCGTGCCATCAGTTACCAGATAGCCTTCCGAGTTGAAATAATAGCATTCGGAAACGCCGTCATAATTGCCGTCAATCCACTGCCATGAGCTTGCAGGCCAAGTGCCGTCGTCATTCTGCCACCACCAGCCGGTAGAGTCGGCTACCCACTGCCCTGCAAATGCCGGAATGCAGACAGATACAGACACTAAAGTTGCGATTGCCGTTGTCAGTAATTTCCTTTTCATAACTTTCATGCTCTCCTTTGTTTGTGGTTTTTGATAAAATGATTATATCAGTTTGTAAAAGATTTTACAAGTTATTTACAAAAAAGTAATCTTTAAGTATG
>JAJQCO010000153.1:2644-7409 GCA_021202655.1 Clostridiales bacterium
CCCGTTTTCAACGCAGGAAGTTAGACATTTTCATTTTTTTTTACATACGATATTATAGGGGCTAATATTTGTTGTAAGTGGATTGCTTTATCTGAATGACAAGGGAAAATATTTTTGGTGTCATCGGGGAGGTGACGGGGATGTATTATAAAATAAGCACGTTGGCAAATAAATTCGGAATTACGCCCCAGGCGTTGCGTTTTTATGAGAAAAAGGGCTTTCTTGTTCCGGATCGGAATAATTCGAGCACGCGGAGGTATCAGGCCAGAAATTTAAAGTGGTTGTGCAGCATCCGCCGCTACCATGATCTGGGATTTGGCATTGATGAAATACAGGATCTGTTCGAATTTCAGGAAGTGAACGAGCTGCGAACCGCTATGGCGGAAAAAGAGGCGCAGCTTTGCGCGCAGATTCAGTCTATAGAGAAGCAGATCGTTGCGCTGCAACAGCAGCAGAAGGATATGGAGCGGGCAGAACGTATGCTGTATGAATGTCGTCTGGAAGAGTCTCCGCATCTGGCGCTGTTGATTAACCAGGATGGGCAGGTGCTGGACGAAACGCCGGAGACAGAGAATCTGGTCAGAGAGTGGATGGGGGAACTGGCCTATGTTTACAGCGCCTCCGTTGTCCGTAAGGATGCGATCCTGAGAGACGACCGGACGATGCCGCGTCAAAGCGGTTTTTGTGTGGAGAAAAAACAGGCGGATCAGCTGGGGCTTTTCCTGGAGCCGCCGGCTCAGAGCGTTTTCTATCCGGCCTGCATCCACACGGTAACCAGATTGACGGATGATCATTCTCTGTTGGGACATGTGCTTCCCTTTGCGCGAAAGCAGAATCTGGAGATTACCGGCGATGCCGTGGGAAGATGCCTGGTAAAAACCGGTGAGTCGAATTGCCGGGGAGGACATGATCGGATCAAACCGTCGGCGGTATATTATGAATATTGGATACCGGTAAGAGAAAAAATCGGGTAAAAAATATGTCGATTTTCATATTTTCTTTTTGAATCTAAAGTCGCTTAAATTTATATAATGATGAATATGGAGCGAAATAGATGCAAATGATTCAGTAAGGTGAGCATATGAAAAAGACAGGACAAAGGATTGCGGCGTCTTTGCTGGCTGCAAGCATGATTGCTTCGGCGGCAGGGTGCGGGGCGTCGTCAGGGAGCGATTCCACTCAGGCGGCAGCGGTGGAAACGACAGAAGGCGCAGTGACAGCAAAGGAATCGGCCGGTGTAAGCGGCACGTTTACAGGCGCTGCCGAGGGCTTCGGAGGCGAGGTGACGGTCACACTTACGATTGAGGATGGAATTCTGACAGACGTCACAGCGGAAGGAGCGGATGAGACGGAAGACGTGGGCGGTCGTGCGCTGGAATTGATGCCGCAGACCATGACTGCGGCGAATTCGGTAGAAGTGGACGGCGTATCCGGAGCGACGGTAACCAGCAATGCCATATTGGAGGCGGCGGCGCAGGCGCTGGATGCCAGCGGAGGCGTTCTTGAAAAACAGGAAATTGCAGTCGAACAGCATATGAAACCGGGAACCTATACCGGAGAGGCTTATGGAAAGTGGAAAGAGGGAACCATTGAAGGCGAACGCTTTGGCTCTCCGGCGATCATCCGTCCGACGAAGGTGGAAGTGACGGTGGATGAGACGAGTATTCTCAGTGTCGAGGTGACAGACTGTTCGGATACGCCTGGATTTATAGAACCCTGTATCGAACGGATCCCGGCCGCGGTCGTGGAGCAGCAGTCTGTTGCCGTGGATGCGGTGACGGGCGCGACGTTGACCAGCCAGGCGATCCTGACCGGCATTACACAGGCATTGAATGAGGCGGGCGCGGATCTGGCCGGGTTCAGCCAGGTGGCCGCGGCTTCGCAGGAAAGCGAAGAATACACCGTTGATCTGGTGATTGTAGGAGCAGGAGCGGCCGGTACGATGGCTGCCGTGGAGGCGATGGAAGCCGGTATCGACACGCTGGTTCTGGAAAAATGCGGAAAGCTGGGCGGCACATCGGTATGTTCAACCGGTTTTGCGGCCATTCAGTCGGAGCAGCAGAAGGCGGCGGGAACCGATACATACACGGTGGAGAGTGCGTTTCAGGAGCTGATGGATTTCTGTAAGTGGCGGTCCAATGCGGCGTTAGTGTATAACGTGCTGGAGGAAAGCGGCGCGGTCGCGGACAAGATTCAGTCCTATTGGGATCAGACGGATAATCCGGGCGTGACCACAGCCGGAGTCACGGCACACAATACCGGAAAGGGTACCGATAAGTTTAATGTTCTTTATGAAAATATCATTGAGCCGTCCGGAATTCCCGTGATGCTGGAAACAACCGCAAAGAGCCTGATTGTGGACGATGGCAGGGTTACCGGCGTGGAAGCGGAAAAACAGGATGGAACCAGTGTGACTGTGCATGCCAAATATGTCCTGGTCTGCACGGGCGGTTTTGGCGGAAACGATGAAATGCTGATCGAGTATCTGGGGAATGATAATTTCTATCTGAACGGTTTGTCCACCAATGTGGGAGACGGCATTAATATGTGCCTGGAGGCCGGCGCGTCGCTCTCTGACGAGATTTCGCCGCATCTGGCCGAGTTCTGCAGCAACAAAAATGTGGATTTCTATGCGGGATACATGAAATTCATTAACCAGGCGGGATTCCTGGCGCTGGATCCTTCGGGCGAGCGTTTTGTGAATGAGGAGTTCTTTGTGACGCAGGCATTGTCCTATGGCGCATCGGCGCTACGGCGGGTTGGTTATGCCTATATTATCTTCACACAGGACCAGCTGGATGCGATGGTAGAGAACGGTTTGTGGGGCGTTTTGTCCGAGGAAACCATAGAAAGCCTGAAGCTGCGTGAACGGATTATCGTTCCGTCTTACTACACCCTGAATGACGAGATGGAAGCCGCGCTGGCGGCAGGGGAAGCCTGGAAGGCGGATTCCCTGGAGGAGCTGGGAGAAGCGATCGGATTTGAGGATCAGAGTATTTATCAGAATGCGATCAGCGATTATCTGACCGTGCTTGAGACAGGAGAAGATCCGTTGTTTGGCAAGCGTGCGGATATGATGCCGGATCTGGATCAGGGCGCTTACTATGCGGTGAAGGTCATCTCGGCGATTGACGGCACCTACAACGGAATCCGGGTCAATGCCAATATGCAGGCGCTGGATCAGGATTATCAGCCGATTGAAGGTCTGTATGTGGCCGGACAGGACAGCGGCGGCTTTTTCAGCTATCCTTACTATGAGGGCGTCGGCTGGACCCAGGGTTACGCATGGACGTCGGGCGATATTGCGGCAAAGCATGTCATTTCACAGCTTCAGCAGTAAAAGGTGAAATGTGGGAGTTTTATGCTTCGGGGTGGTATGCTTTGGGGCGGCGGCTTTTGCTGATTGACATTTTAGACAAATTGTGTTATAGTTTTTTCAGTTTTATATTTCAAACCGCTGATGAGGAAGATATGCTGAGAGACGGCCATGCAGCGAACCCGGGATGGTGAAAGCCGGGCGGCGACAGCAGCAGCAAGTGGGCCTCGGAGGGCGAAGCGAAGGGATTTTCGACAGGAGATCTCAGTAGCGGAGACGGGGAGGGCTGCCGTTATCAGCCAGGGATGTGATGGCATCCGATGAGGCGGACATTGATACGATGTCAAACAAGGTGGTACCGCAGGATTTTACCTGTCCTTGAAGATTTTTCTTCAGGGGCAGGTTTTTTAATGGCGGAAAAGAACAAGGAGTAAGGAGAGAAACGATGAATGCAGAACTGATCAGCCTGCTTGGTATTTTGCTGGCTTTGGTGTTTGTTGTGGTGGGGTCGATGAGAAGCGTCAGCCTCATCATCCTGGCAAGTGTGGCGGCTTTTCTTGTGGCGGCGACCGGCGGTGTGGGACTGCTGGACGGCTACACGACGTATCTTGGCGGTGTGGCCGGCTCGATTACCAGCATGTTTCCCCTGTTTCTGGGCGGACAGCTGCTGGGGTGCTTTCTGGAGCAGAGCGGCCTGACGGAGTCCATTGCCAATGCCATTATAAAAAAATTTGGCTCCAGAGCGATTGTCGTGGCGGTGTTTACCGTATCCTGGATTCTGGTATTTTGCGGCATCAACGTATTTGTCATTATTTTCACGGTTTACCCGATCGCCTGTGCGTTTTTTAAGGTGGGCGATATCCCGCGAAACCTGATTCCGGCCTGTGTGCTGGGAGCCTGCGTATCGGAACAGGTTCTTCCGGGAGTGACCACCACGGCCAATGTCCTGACGACGGAGGCGTTTGGTGTGCCCGCGGCGGCGGGGCCGGTGACCGGCATCTTCCTTTCGGCCCTCCTGTTTGTGGCGAATGCCGGATACCTTTACGTTCAGGGGGAGAAGGCCAGAAAACGGGGCGAGCATTTTGTACCGCTTCCCGGTGAGTCGTTTGAGGTCGACCTTGATAAGAAGGGACTTCCCAACCCCCTGCTGGTGATTCTTCCGCTGGGAGTGGTGCTGGTTGCGCTGAATCTGTTCCAGATTCCCGCCTATGCGTCCCTCTATCTGGGGGCTGTCGTCGCCATGATCCTTTTCTTCCGGCGTCTGGGCGGTCTGGACGGGGTGACACAGACGCTCAACAAAGCGGCGAAAAGCTCCATGTCCGTCATGTCGACCTGCGCAATCATCGGTTTCAGCAGCATCGTCACGGCGGTGCCGGGGTACAATCTGCTCCTTGGCGGGCTGGAAAAAATTTCCGGGGGCAATCCCTATCTTTTCGCGTTTACCTGTGT
>JAJQCO010000153.1:7419-11577 GCA_021202655.1 Clostridiales bacterium
GTTTATCTGTGTGGCGGTCATTGCGGCGGTTTCGGGCTCTGCCACAGGCGGCGTCAAGTTTGTGCTTCAGAGCTTCAGCGACCGGCTCCTGGCGATGGGGGGAAATCCTGCCTCTCTCTGCCGGGTGATCTGCGCGTCGTCTCTGACCTTTGATTCCCTGCCTCACAACAGCGCAGTGGTTCTGACGTTAAATGCGTGCAATGTCTCTCACAAAGAGGGATATCGGCATGTGGCTGTGACGACCGTATTCAATACGACGATTGCAACGGCAATTGCCATTCTCTTCGCGATGATTGGCATCCGATGATGAAACAGAAGCGTTATGGAACAGAAAAATCATTTCACAATATAGCGGGAAAGGAAGCAGAACATGGCTAGAAAAACATATCTGATCCATGCAAGGATCATAGACGGCGTTTCCGAACAGGCGGTGGAGGATGGCATCCTTGTGTTTCAGACCGGCCAGACTGCCCAGAAGGGCGGCCGGGAGGACAAAATCCTGTTTGTCGGCGACATGCGGGATTATCCGGCGTTTCCGGCTGAGGTTACCGGGGCGGACACGGTGCTGGATCTGACGGGGTATACGCTGACGCCGGGACTTTATAATGTCCATGGACACATTGGACTGACCATGCCGTATAAGTCGTATCGTTTTGATGAGATGGGAGTGGCATATCGGAGCCTTGTCATGCTGCGCCGGGCCTGTGAGGCGCTCAACTGCGGCATTACCACAGTTCGGTCGGCGGGCGGGCCGGATAATATTGATTATGCCATCCGTGATGCTGTGGATAATGAGATGCTGATGGCGTCGCGTATCGTTCCATGCGGAGCGCTCAACATCGCGGTCGGCGGGCACGCCTGGAACAATTACATTTCCACCATGTATAATGGCGCGGATCAGTTTCGGGCCGCCGCCCGGGCTGAGCTTGCCAAGGGCGCGCAGTTTATCAAAATCGGTCTGACAGGCGGAGCTGCCAGCGCCAATGAGGGCATGGCAGACAAGCAGATGACAGACGAGGAAATTGAGGCTGTGGTGGAGGTGGCCCATGGCGCGGGCAAACGCGTCGCAGCGCATCTGGGCGGCGACAAGCCCATTCAGGAGTTCGTGAAGCTGGGCGGCGACAGCGTGGAACACGCCTATCACATGGAATGGGAGACGGCCTGTCTGATGAAGGAGCGCGGAACCTTCCTGGTACCGACGCTCTCTGTGACCAATTGCCATCATTACCTGGTGGGACATGGAAGCCCTGAATTTCAGGTGCGGAAGCTGGATGAGACAGGCGAGGCGCACAGCCAGTCCATCGGCAACGCGATCCGGGCGGGCGTCACGATCTGCGTGGGGACAGATCTGTTGCCGTCGGATCCCATTGACGGCACCAATGCGACCGTCCGGGAGATGGAGCTTCTGGTGCGGGCAGGGCTGACGCCCATGCAGGCGATCAAGGCCGCAACGTCTAACAGCGCCAGACTGACAGATACCATTGCGTTTACCGGCACACTGGAGGCCGGGAAGGAGGGCGATTTTATCGCGGTCAAGGGCGCGCCGGACAAACAGATCAGCGATATGAGGAATCTGTCCCTGGTGGCCAAGGGCTGCCGTCTGATCTGGAGCTCGGTGCCGGGGCTGGTGCTTCGCAGATACAATACCAGTTTTCCCGGGATGGAGCTGGCCGGCGGGACATATCTGAAGTGGTAAGGATGGAGGGATTCAGAATATGAGCAGAACAATCTATGAAAACGCGCGGATTCTTGTCGGCGACGGACAGATCATCGAGCATGGCAGCCTTGTGATAGAGCATACGCAAAAGGATTTTATCCCGCCTGCGAATGGGGAGACGCCGGTCAAAATCGTGCCGTCTGTCGCAGACAAAATTATTTATCTGGGCGAGGCGGGCGGTTACACAGAAGGGGCGGATGAGACCGTCGATGTCCAGGGAAATACGCTGATGCCGGGGCTGATTGATGCGGATACGAGGCTGGATACGCTTTCTTCCGGAGCCAACGATTATGTGGACAATATCGGCATCGCCTATCGGACATTTATCAGCTATCGCAGCGCGGCGGAGGCCTTGAACGCGGGCGTTACGACGCTTCGTGCGGTGGGAATGCCCAACAATATTGATATCGCCTTAAAAAACGCCATTGCAAAGACCATGTTTTTCGGGCCGTCGATCCTGGCGACAGGACCCATCTACGCGGTGACGGCGGGCAGGGGGCATGAACGGTATGGGCTGATCGAAGCCAGCGGCACAGACGCCCTGCGGGCGCAGATGCGGATTCATCTGAGCCGCGGATTAGACGGCGTAACGCTTCAGGTGAGCGGCGGCAGGCTTGAGACTCTGGGCGGCGAATATCAAAAGGAAATGTCTGACGCGGAGCTTTGTGCGCTGGTTAAACATGCTCACGGGGCGGAAAAACCGGCAGCGGTGAATGCGAGCGGCGATCCGTCTGTCCGCAGCGCCCTGCAGGCTGGCGCGGACTGTATTCAGCAGGGCTACCGCATCAGCGACGCGCTCTTAAAGGAAATGGCGGAGAAGGGGGTCTGTTATGTTCCCTGTCTCGTCTCTACCCTGGGGACGGAGATCAAGGAGGAGCATTTTGAAGTGGTCCGGCGGGCGTACAGGGCCGGTGTGCGGTTGGCAGTCGGAACTGAGCTTCTGCCGTCCGAGCCGGTTGATGGAACCACTGCCATCATCCGGGAGATGGAGCTTTTCGTTGAGGCGGGGATGACGCCGGCTGAGGCGATCGCGGCCGCCACATCGGGGGCCGCCGGCGTCGTTCGTTCCGGACGCGGGGTACTGAAGGAGGGAGGAAAGCCCGATTTCCTGGTCGTCGCCGGAAGGCCGGATCAGGATATTTCCTGCATGCGGGAGATTCTCGCGGTGGTAAAAGACGGTCGCCGTGCGTTTCATCGTATCGGCGGCGCGAAGGAACGGCTGTTCCACATTCACGCCCCGCTTTATGAGATTGCGGGCGGAACGACGTTTGACTGGACAAAAGGGGCGCTGCAGGGCGTCAGAGAGCCTGAAAATTATAACACCACCTGGAATCTCATCAAAGAGATCTGATGATACCAGAGAAAAGAGGTTGCCATGAAAGCGGATCTTCTGATTAAAAATGGAATGGTTTGGGACAATGGCGTCTTCACCCGGATGGACGTCGCGGCAGCGGACGGAAAGAGCGCTTTCTACGCTGCGGCGGGTACTCAGGAGGACGAAGATTTTGCGGAAGTGATCGACGCCAGGGGAGAGTATGTCCTTCCGGGCATGATTGATTTTCACTGTCATATCCGGGAACCGGGCGTGGAAGAAAAAGAGGACTACACGAGCGGCACAAAAGCGGCGGCTCATGGAGGCGTCACGACGGTGTGCGTCATGCCGAACAATCTGCGGCGGGGTATTGCTTCGCCGGAGGATTTTCAGGCGGCTATCGACTGTGGAAGCCGCGGGGCAGTCATTGACTACGTCCCGATTCCAAGCCCGCTGGCCTTTCGCCAGGGCAGCATCCCGAAGCTTGCCGGGATGGGCGCTTCTTATTTTAAAATCATGGAGATGAAATCGACAAAGGTTCCTCTGGAAGAAAACTTCCGCTGCGGCGATACCTACGTGCTGGATCAGTGCTTTGCCGAGGTGGCGAAAAGCGGGAAATATCTCTCCATTCATCCGATGGATATGGACTGGTATCTGGGCAATGTTGCCGCCATCCGGTCGGAGGAGACGCCAAAGGATCTGGATCACGTGCTCTGCAGGCTCTACGGGGATGAGGAGATGTCGGCCGGAGCCTGGCAGCTGGCTTATTACTTCCGCAAAAATCACTGCAAATGGCTGGCTTTGCATACCTGGCATCCGGGATACATTGACCTGATCCGTCTCCTGAAGCGGGAGGGGCGGATGGATATTTTGTCCAGCTGTGAGATTCTTCCTTCCAGTATCCGGAATTTTGATGTGCTCTATCATCGGGCAGATCGGACGACGATTCCTCTCGGGCATGCGGCAAAACCGGACTGGGATCAGGTCTGGGCCGCCGTCAATGACGGTACCATAGACATCCTGGGAAGCGATCACTCTCCACATCTTTCCTGCCACTATCATCCGGAGGATCCGTTTGCGTCCGCTCAGGGCGTTCCGGGCGAGGATTACTATGGAAATCTGCTTCTGG
>JAJQCO010000170.1 GCA_021202655.1 Clostridiales bacterium
CTTTGTATCCCTTCGCTGAGTGTTTCGATATAAGCGCACACTAAACTCATACTTCACCTTCGGCTTGTATTCATTAAGTGTTTACATTATATCACGAAAAGAAATCAATGTCGAATCATATCTGAAGCTGCATCTGATTCCCCGTCTGCATTTGTCTCGTCTGATTATACCTGATCAGTTAATCATTCCTTGCCGTTATCTTCTGATTCTAATGAAAATTTTCGCCGTTCTTCTCCTTTGTCTGTCATATCAATCTCATTTTCTACTGTTCCTGCGGCGCTCTCCTCTTCACGCAACGTCTGCATGATCCGGTTAAGTGTCACCTTGCATCTGTTTTTGCCCGAAATCACATCACAGATGGTTGCATCTGTCTTTCCAATTCTGGCGGCAAGTTCTCTTGCCGTCATATTGGTCGTCAGAAGCATAATCTTAATCTGCATTCCCTCCGGTGTGACTTTTCTGGTTCGTTTCAACTTTCATTTTTCCTTCCCGTTAAATTTTGATCTTGCTGTTTCAACCTTCGACCAAACAGAATACACAGAATACCGCCTGCTGCAATAAGTACGACCAGATCCCGACGCATTCCTGTCTGCGGCAATCTTATGCCAAGCAGAGTTCCCCCTGTTGACACAGACTCAATCGCATTTTCTGCGGCATCTGCCTGGTTTCCGGATATCATAACAGCTGAGGACGCACTGCTGTCTGTACTGCTTCCTCCCCCACCGCCGGAATGGGCTTTTTCCCCTCCCGTCGTGTCTGACCTGGCCAGCTTTGGAAATGCATTAACATCATAATTCCATCCCGTTCCATCCTCCGAAAACATGGGAAGAGCAACAAAGAAAGGACAGATCGACTGATAATTATTTACAGAATTTGTCTGTACAACAAGATACAGTCCCGGCATGACACAAAATTCTGCATTGCCATCTGAATCGCTCAGGCAGGAATCCACATACAGCTTCTCTGCCAAAACCCTGTCATTGGCTATCACCCCGGCTATCTCCGATGCAATCTCGCTGCTGTCAGAATCCACTCCGTCACACAACTCGTACTCATAATCCTCCAGTACCTCTGTCGTCTTGTCATATATCAGCTCACCATCCTGAGCAGTAGCAGACGCAATCTGGTAAACTGTGATCTCGATACCGGATACTGCGCTGCGAATCCCCCCATCTGTCACACATGCGGTATGAACCGTTAACCTGACCGTTTTTAAAAGATCCTCTGTTGCACATGCAAAAAAATGCGTTTCAATTGAAAATATCAAGGCAAGCACCCCCACACCAACCCTCGCAAATCGATATTTCGTCATTCCGACCTCTCCTTCTGCTGCTTCTCCATCGGCTTTCTTAGAACTGCCATTAACATCACAAACAGAAGCAACGCCATAATCAGGGCAGCAATCTCGCTGACATCCGGTTTCCATGCATATCCCGTGTCGCTTATACCGCCTCTTCTGCTCTCCTCCTCCGTCAACGTATCCACATGGTAACCTCTTACCAGCAATCGATGTGTATTTATCCCATACGGCGTACATGTCAGAAGAGTTATATAATCCTCATCTTCTTCCAGACCAAAGCTTTTCATCTCTGTCGGCAAAACTACCTGAATCTGATCCACCTCGTAAATTAACACATGTTCAAGCACATGAATCATAAACCGATCGCCGATCTCCATTTTATTCAGATCTGAAAAAAGCTTTGATGAGGGAAGTCCCCTGTGTCCGGAAAGCACTGCATGCGTACCAATACCGCCGATCGGAAGAGATGAACCCTCCAGATGTCCAACTCCTGATTGAAGCGCATCATCTCCTGTCCCATGATAAATAGGAAGAAACACATGAATACATGGAATTTCCAAAACCGCCATTACATCTGTATGTCCTATCACAAGCTGCGTCTGGTAATCATTATGTTCCTCATCCGTTGAATGAAAACGATCGGCTCTTGTCAACAGACTTTCATTATACTCCTGTGCCTTTTTCAGAATCCTGTCATAATCTTTCCCCTCCATATCCCCAGATGCTTCTTTATACAAAACCGCAGTGCGACTCTGATGAGTAAAATTCCAATAATCGCTGACAATCGGATATATCAAAATAGCACATCCAATAAGAAACAGCAGCAGAATTCCGATTGTTGATGCCTTCTTTTTCATAATCTCAGAATTCATATCATTCGTTGTCTCTGTGTCTACGAACATACAGAATCATCACGGTCACTGCCATCACACCGACACCCAGTAATGTAAACACAACCGTACCGACACCACCTGTAGACGGAAGGAGAACTCCCGGCGTATTGATAACTGTAACAACAATCGTGCCGTCTTCTGTTGCTGTCTTTCTCTCTCCTCCATCCACCGTATAGGTCCAGACCGCTGTATCCTTATTGACATTCGGCTGCTTTGTTTCCCATTCAGGATCGGAAAACTGAATCTCTATGGTAATCGGCTCCTCCAGAATATTATATCCCTCCGGAGCGTCGATCTCCGTCAGTGTATAAGTACCTTCTCCCAATCCGGTGAATGTCACATACCCATCATTTCCTGTTGTACCAGTCACCGTTCCATCTCCGGATGCCTGTATACTGCTGTCTGTTGTGAGTATATAATTGATCTCTGATTCTACACGCCTATATCGTCCGGAAGGATCTGAATGAGCGGGATTGCTTTCATCGTATATTTCGAACTGATCTTCACCAATCTTATAATAGTCCCCCGCTTCGTCCAGCACATAGTTATAAGTCTCTGTTTTCGACCAGGTGTAAAATTTTGTCTGATCTGAACTCAATGAAAAAACTGCGTCACTCAATGACTGGTCGTCTTCATCTACCTTGACGACTCTGATTTTTGCCGTGTATGATATGGTTGTCTTATTGGTCGTCCGTCCCATTCCATCTTTTTCTTCCGACCACTCTCCACTGTAATCCAGGTTAGGATTATTGGAATAAATCAGATATACACAGTTATCATTTCCGGTCACACCAACCCGGCAGTCCTGATTCAAGTGTGCCATGTATCGAATTTGAATGGCTTCTTCTACACAATCGGCATAATTCTCATAAAAATTATGAAACACAATGGTAACCTTTGTTGCATCTGCCTCTGTCCCGTCCACATCCGTCACCTTCACGGTATCAATGGCAAGGCTGTAGGTAAAGTCATAATCACTGTCAGCTATTTCTTCATCCATTACTTCTGTATCACCTACATAAATACTCATAATTTCATCAAAGGTAAGCCCAGGCGAAAGAATATCCTGTACAACAAACCAGTATCCCGAATAATAAGCCATATCCGGCACCGCAGAATTCAACTGATAGATAATCGGATCTCCAATGCTGTATTCCTCGGTCTTTTCAAGATCTGCATCGTCCGGATCCACGATGTACTTTTCAATCGTTGGACGATCGGTCTTTGCATGGACATCCACATCACCGCCTACAATCTCCAGAATATACAAGGTGTACGCAGCCGTATCCTCCGCATCCTCACTGCTCGGATCCTCCGAATCTGTCAGCGAATCTATCTCGTCCTTTAACAGATAATATCCGTCATATAATCCGACAAATGTATAAGAATACTCCTCTTCCTCCTTCTGTGTCTGTTCTGGATCTGGTTCGTTATATACCCCTGTCAGACACTCATTGACTTTTCCGGCAAAACGTCTCACCAGATCTGCATCGGTGGCGAGATCAGCCAAGGCCTCCGCCACAGAATCAGGCACAGAACTGTCTGCCTCAATGAAATAGCCGGAAAGCTCACTGTCTTCCTGCAGAATGCTCACAAACTCATCTGCATCAATTCCATCTCCCCAGATTACATTCGTCAGAACAGTCTTCCCTTCGCTGTCAGTATCCACATCTCCGCCAAAAATCTGATACAGCTGATAAGAATGGTTCGATGAATCTGAATGAATCGTAAGTGTATTGTCTGCCTCGGTATTGCCTGCCGCATAACCGTTCGCTGTAAATAACAGCATCCACATGAAAAGCAGAAATACGCACCCCCACTGCTTCCCTCTTGTCCTCATGATTCTTCCTCCCTGGATTTGAATTTTTCTTTACAGGCAATATATGTACCCGTTCCCATAAGCAACAGTCCGGCCAATTGAATGGATTTGATTCCAAATCCACCGCTTTTCGGCAAAATATATCCCACTTCATTTGTAATTGTTGTGATTACAAGCGGATACGATCCACTCGTCCCTGGTGTCCCGGAATATTCCTGATTATCGTCCAGATTCCAATAATCCATCCGGATCGGATCATCGGGAAGATAGTAGCCTTCTGCCGTCTTTAGTTCCTTCAGATAATAAACCGGTTCTGAAAGTCCAGTCCACAGGATATTTCCATTCTCATCTGTTGACTGCACATCCGTCAGGTACCATGATGTACCATCCGTCTCTATCGTCTCCAGCAATTCTGTCAGTATTTCCCCATAAGATTCCATAAGTTCGCGGTAAACTCCAGCTTCCGGCCTGACCGGACTGTAAAGGCCAAACACAACATCCGGAAGCGCTGTTGACACATTTTTTCCATCTACTTTGACCACCAAAAGAGACCATTTCAACAGCCTGTTTCTGGCTGTCACTGTAATAGCCGTGGCGGCAGAAAAAGGAAAGGTGATCACATTTGACTGAACACTGTATGCTCCTGTTTCCATACCTTGAATGAGGAATCGGTCGTTCCCCGGATATCCGCTGTCATTTAACAATTCCACAACCGTATAATGCTCGCCCTCAATAAAGGAAAATGCATTGCCTGGATCCAGATATATTTCTTCTTCGGTTCCATCCGTCACCTCCAGGTCTGTAACAAAGTATCTCACCCCGGCTTCATCCAGAATTGCAACAAGATCTTCCTCGGAACAACTGGAGTAATCCAGATTTTCCATGGAATCTCCTTCATGTATCAGAAATCGGAATTTCTTATCTTCCGTCTCCATATCGTTCGCGGCATCTTCCCCGGTATCTTCAAGCACCTTCTTAAGCCTGGGAATGTTGGGAATCATAACACCGACCTTTCTGGGCGCTGCCCAGAGGACTTCCGCCGTGTCAGAATCTACGTCACCGCCCGCTGATTCCGAAGAGACGGTCGTATAGCGATAGGCAAAGCTGTTCCAGCCGATCTCACCCGGTTCCGCTTTCTCTGCCTCATTCTCCGTTTCCGTCGCTACCCTTGCATGAAAACTGACCTGTATCGCTTTTCCTGCCTCAATATTGTCGAAAATCTCAATTCGAATCGCACGAGCTCCCGCAGGATTCTCCGTCCAAAATTCTGTTCCGTCATCGAATACACTTTCAAGTCCCCATCTGGCAGCCGTCTTCCCTTCGGTCGTATTCCCCAGGCCAAGATCCACCGATGTGCTGTAATGAACCGTATAATTCGTGATCTCTTCACAGTTGACTACCGTATCTCTCGCGGCAACCATCCCGGAATCGTCATCCTTCTGAATCTTATCTCCTACCACCACGCTCCAGCCGAGATTTTCCTCCAGAAGATCCACCCGGAAATCACTTCCACGCGAAGTGTTCTCCTGCTCCACCGTAAACGGGGCGTAATCACCGTTTTGAGGCAGTGTATCTATCAGAATCAAATCATGCATCTGAAGATCATCCAGTCGATTGGTCACTTCCAGCGTATATGTAAAAGTTTCATTCTCATCCTCCAATATAAGATAGGATTTGCTGTCCGGATCTGTCGTCTCAGAGCACGCCACCTTACTCGCATCATCCATACTTTGTATCCATTTCTGTGCCTTTGTCGTATAGCCGTTATTAATGCTGATCTGATCACTGGATCTTACATAAGCCGGGGTCTCATCTGTCTTCGCAACTGCTTCACCAATGGTAACCTCTGCGTCATTGTAGCTCTGATCTGGAATAATCTTTGCAAGGTTATAATACGTGCCGACAGAAGCCGTCTGTTCCGGCGCGGTCTGAATCGTCAGAACTCCTCTTCCGCCTGCCGGTATCATAAAAACAGAATCGGAAAAGCACAGTGACAGAATATCGCTTCCCGTATCATCATCCACATCTATCGTAACAGTAATTTCTACGTCACCTGATGATGTGGCTTCCCCCCATTCCCATTCACCACTGTCAGCTGAATATGACCATGTCTGAACAGACGGATAAATCACACCGCTTTCTCCCAGACCAATATCCTTCTCTTCCTCCTCAAGCATCCAGACACGAAATGCGGAATACCAAGTCAGTGTGTAACTGCTATCTTCTCGGCTTATCGAAAGGAGCGGATATTCCGTTTCATCATTCGCGGTCGAATACATCCGCATAACCGGCTGTCCGTCTCTGTCATAAATCACATAGAATATATCACCTTCTATCCGGAACGGATTATCCATCCTGTCAACGATGGTATAACCACTCATCGGAACGCTGCCATCATTGGTCACTTCAATTTCCCAGGTTACCGCATCACTTCCTGCCAGACCTCCTTCTTCCTCAACCGATTTATGAATTCCGGGAATAATGCTTCCTGATCGAACCGTCACATCAGAAATCATCCACTGTGTGACATCGCCGATCGTCGGTGTCACAGCCTGAAAACCGTCCACCATTCTCTCAGTTTCACCAATCAGGTTACAGCCGCCCACATTCTGCTGGACATCTGTACGAATGACATCTGTTGCAGCGCCGTTCACATAAGCCACTGTCACTTCTTCACCTGCGAGAGAAAGATAAGGCATTCCAATTTTATTCACTGCATATTTTTCCGTTTCCGATTCCGTCCCTGCCTCAAACTCCGCGATAAAAGAAATCGCTTCATTCTGCTCGAGGTAAGAATATCCGGTCGTCTCATCTGTCTTCAGATCTCCTCCGGAGAATCCATATCTCAGAATTCCATCATCTCCTACCCGTGCAGTTACGGTCGTCCCCAGCCAGGACAGTTTCTCGTCCGATCCGTCCATATGAATCACTTCAGACGCCGGATTCTCCGGATCTGTACTCACACTCCATACAGAAGCATTCGTACCTTCCTGATCGTTCACATCTCCTGTTACACCATCCTGGTAGTCCTGAGCGCCGCTGTAAAGACCGGTGAATACAAATCCATCCGGCGCCAGATCCTGTATCTCCGTCAGGTAAAGATAGGAAGATCCCGCATTATACAGCTGAATATAATAGGCAACCCGTGATCCATCCTTCTGATTCCCCTCCATATCTGTCGATGCATTGTAATAAATTTCGCGCGAATCTACAGCGCTGACAGCCAGACTCTGACTGGCATCACTGATCCAGAATACACCTTTTTGCAGGTAGGCCTGTCCCCCCGTCTTAACTGCGTGAATGACACTGGCTGTATCCGGCGTCGCATGAGCTTCTGTCACTGCGGAAAGGGTATTCCTCAGATTTCCACTGATCTTTCCTGTATACTCCGCCCATGTCACAGCATCCATCGCAAAATCCAGTTCCATATAAATCCATATACCACGCGCATTCATCGGTATGGTGAGATCTCCCCAGCAAACCGTCTGATACGCAGGCTCTCCATCTGCAGTCATATATCTGCCATCCGTATCCTGCCATATTCCTGTCTCATCTCCATTCTCGTCCGTATAAAGAATCTCAAATTCAGAAACTTCATCTGGGGCAATTGTCTCGCCGCTTCCGGCATCCTTCACCTCGGCGGCGTAGGAATACTGATAAACTCTGACGTTTTCTTTTGTCCAGTCAAATACTCCATATGTATAAGGAAGAATATCCTTCACATCACGGAATGTAATCTCTGAATTTCCACTTCCGGTCTCTAACAGGAGCTTATAACAAATCGTCGCCTTATAATCATTTGTATCATTTAAATCCAGGACACTCAAATATGCAAACGTCTCACTGTCCTCTTCCGGCTCCGATGTCAGAATCTGTTTGTTCAAACTGCCGGATTTAATTTCTGTCGAGTCAATTTCATCATACAAAGCAGAGAGTCTGGATATTCCCCTTTCCTCATACCTGCCGTTTAAATATACCGTATTCTGTGCGTCAGTCACATAAGTATTAGAAGATATCTGTACCTGATAGGTCAACACATCACTTTGCCCCGCCCCATCAGAACCGCCAAAGCTGTCATAATTCCATGTGACCACATAAGACATATTGCTTTTAAAAGTATCGTTATCGCGATTTCTATTGGCACTTACAACAACGCTCGAGGCACAGTGTGTATCATCCAGCCAGACATCGTAATACGTGCCTCCTAAAACAAACTGATAATAACGGACATCCTCATATTCTACAATCATCTGATCCCAGATAGACTGACTATAGTTCCATTTACCCTGTTCAATCGAAGCATTATTCTGCTCATTTACCGGAACCAGCAGATATTGAGACCCATTGATCTCATCGATCAACGGCAGATCCTCGGCGACGCCGGTTCCATAATGATTGACATACAGCTGATATGTGATGACAGAATTCCGATAAAATACATCCGTATCATCGGCCTCCACCGACTCACCATCCACCTGATAAATCCTTTTTTCAATTTCGAAATCATACATAATATCCGTATACTCAGCAGTCGCCTCCTGCGTCTCAAGATAATCCTCATCCCCCTCATTTTTCCCTGTGTTATCAAAATCCAGATAAACGGTATTCTCCGCCACATGATAGCTGTCGGCATAATTCAGATAAACATTTTCATGATACTGGAAGGTGTCCTTCAGCGTCGAATATATCTTGTAATGTCTGGTTTCTCCAGCGGACAGCTGATGATCTGTCAGATCCCACACCGCATGGTACGTCGCGTCTGCCGTCACAACATACCCAATTCTGCTCATAATCAGTTTCAGCTCTGCAGGATCAAAAACCTCTGTTTCATAAAAAACAGCGTCACCATGTGCAAATGTAATATGAACGGATTCGTCACTGTCTTCTCTGGTCATCGTAATCGTTGCGTCGATATAAAACGGTACGGTATTCAACAGATAATTCGCATTTGTTTTATATACGCTCGCATTTCCATCCATATCGTTGACCGTCTCCAGATCCTGCAATGTATGGTAATACACAGTCGCTTCTGTTATCAATATCGTCAGATATTTACCGGAATCTTCATCTAAATATCTATCGTCTTCCAGGTCCTCTGCTACCCCGAAAAACATCTTCCAGATATTCTCCGGAGTGAAATACTGCGTTGCGTCCAGGGCACTGTCTGTCAGATCCTTCAGGTCGTCTGTTGCGGTCGCTCCCTGGTTAAAAAGGGAAACCGTATAATAGGCATCCTCTCCCATATATACCGTTCCGCTGCGATCGCTTGTCTTGCTTAGAATTACGTGACTCGATACCCCAGCGATATCAATGCTGACAATTGCCTCGTTCGCACATGTCCCTGACCAATCATAATGATACTCATATCGGACTACATTGTTTATCGTATGTGAATCGGCCGCACTCTCATATGCACTTTCATCCTGCAGGATCAGATCATCTCCATTCAACCTGATCTCCCATTCACCATTGTCAATCTGTGACGCTGCAAAACCATCATCGCCAATTGATGAATTCAGAATAGTCCACGACAGATTCAACTCGCGTGCTTCCGCATCGTAAGTGAGCGCATAATCCTTCGCCTCATTCTCACTCCGATTTACCAAAGTCAAAAGGATATGCCCATCCGTGTCATAAAAGGATATATAGAAATATTCCTCTGTCTGATTCACAATCGAAACGATACCATCCCATTCGCCGTCCCATCCGATGCCAACCGGAAATACAATCCGATCAGATACGCAAATATACGATATCAGATCCTCTCCGATTCCCTGATCCGTCAGAGACTCTTCCGTCGTGTCCTCCATACGGATCGTCCAGATCAGATCCTCGTCGGAATTATCTTTCACTGATACATGAATGCTCTCTTCCTCTTTTTCCAGAATCAACCCTTTTTCTTCCTGTGTCTCGTCCAGCGCAAGAGCTACCTGAAAAGTATCTGGCTTTGTCTTCCAGCTTGCGTCAAATGCATCCCGATTGCTGCTGACTACCGTCTCTCCGTCAGAATCATAGATCACCCCGAAAATCAGCACATCCCCGCCCGGCGTATCCGGGGACGGATATAACAGCTGGATATAACCCTGGCAGGTCTCTGACTGACTCACACCTGCGAACTCGACATACCAGGCTTCCATATCCTCGTCCCACTGTGGTACCTGACTATAATCACCAAGATCAATCTCACCGCCACTGTTCTGAACAAAAGAAAGCTGATTTTCGATCCCTGCGTCAATCCGCCCTTCCTCCATCAGTGCATCATACATCTCCTCTGGATCAAACGGTTGAAAAAAGATCCGGAAAACATAATCCTGAGGTATGCCGCCATCAATCGCATAATATAACCGCAATTTCTCACCGGTCATATATGAAAAATAGTCGCTCTCATGCACATCTGCCGCCAATTCCTGGTCATCCAGCTGATCCAGGTAAACAACCGTCGGATCATCCGTCATCTGAAGCTTAAGCCTCGCCTGCCCCTTTCCCTCATATAGAGAGGGCTCAACCGTAATCTCATCCGTCACGCAGGTCAATTCCCCGATCTGCGCAGAAGCACTCAGATTTTCATAGGCCTCCATGACATAATCGGCAATCTCATAGAGCCTGCTCACATCAAGCTCTCCTGCCCCATCAATGGAGCCATCATCCTCATTGAGAACTGCCATATACAGAGACGTACCTGTATGCTCGTCCAAAATGTTCATAATATCAAGGACTTCCCAGTAGGTTTCAATCAGAAGCTGATATGTCTCATCTTCCTCTATCTCTTCTATCCCCGGAAGCGCATCAATCCTGGCCTGCAGTGCCGCCTGCCATCCGGAAGCCGTCGCATCCGATGCAGACGCATCCGATGCCGTCGCGTCCTCCTCTTCGTCTGCATCAGCTTCCGTCGCAGATCGAATACGATCCTCATACTCAACCGGTATCCCAAAATGAAAAAGTCCAAACCCTGCCAGAGAGGAAATACTGGTATTGACAATCAGAATAACGCAAAGGAAGCTCGCAGCCAGCCTTCTGATTTTTTCTTCCATCCTCTTCTTCCCCATCACTCTTCGCCTCCATTTAACCAGCATCATAACGCCCGCAAAATATCAATTACTGATTTTTAAAAATATGTTACATCAATATTTGATATTTGTCAACCGAAAATATTGATTTTCCCGGCCGCTCTTTCGATAGAGATGCTTCCAGGAGAAATTTTTCTCTGATAAAATCTGTCCGATAAAATCCTGTTCTTTCTTCGCCCAACGTGCCGTACTTAATAGAATATCTCTGTTTTTTTCAGATAGCAGATCATAGATCATTTGAATATCCCGTTCTTTTTCGCTCATATTAACCCCTTTATGTATCAAATCACGATATCATCATTTGATTTATTTTAATCATTCTACATCATTTATTGATTCCTGTCAACCCAAATAAGCTTGACGATGTCTCAGTAATCTGCTACACTCTTAACAAGTATTTTCGATCCGGTGTTCCACGGTTAGCAGTGCCAGTCCCATACAAAGGAGTCCCTGCATTAT
>JAJQCO010000080.1 GCA_021202655.1 Clostridiales bacterium
CCCCCTCGGTAGAGAATAAATAGAAGCCGGGATTATGAGACGGATGTACAGAGGCTGATACAGAATCAGCTGATAATGAAAGAAGCGCAGGTGCAGCTGATTTCAAGGATGCGAATGTATAATGACTACGAAATCGAAGAAGATGGTGTGCAATACGGCCTATTACAAAGAATGGACTTTTCTTTTGCAACGAACGCTTTCGAAGATGATGGAATTGGTATGTGGGCTTTTGTAGTTAATACGAGAAAAATGGATCTGGAGGATACTGCAAGATTTGTGAGAACAGATGCGAGAATGGCACTCAGTAATTATGCCACACTGTTTTTAGCAGATACCTGGCTCCCTCAAACTATGATGAAGACCAAAGTAACCATCGCTTTTGTGGATGAGGGTTGCTTTCGAGAGTTTTACAGTCTGGTAGGTAACAGAAAGTTCAATAACCACTATTCTTTGATGCTTGTTGATGTCACCGGACACAGGATTGTGGAAGAAATCAACTTGGAACGCATTGACGGAAAAAAGGAATTGACCATTATGGATCTTCCGGACATCGTGGACGATGATGAAGATACGTGGAGATATGATAATGATTAATCAAAATACAACAATAAATGGAGGTAAAGAGCCTATGGAAGATGAGCGGAGAGTTATGACCGATGAGGACAAGTTGTTTTGTAAGGCAACTGGTGAAGGCATGGCGACCGTTATATGGTTTAAGGACCAATGTATGGAGCTGACCGAGCTGATTGATAAGGCGACAAGGGTTCAGCCCAAAGGCCGCAGCGGGAGGAATGACCGCAGGGCGGCAAAAGAACATCACAGAAAAGGAGCATAATGAATATGCGATAAGCGGCAAACCAGAAAACCCTGCTGTATGGCCGCTGCCCACAAACGGATATAATCCACCGGAGTGAAGAGCTGCGCGGCGAGATGGCCTAACCATACAGGGAACCAGAGGGGATCGGACCGCTGACATAAATTAAATTACAGGCTTGCTTTGAGCAGACCGTGTGGCTTGGAAACCACAGCGAGATAAGCCGGAGCAGACATTATAAGCAAATTGAAGGAAGTTAATATAGTTATGACTATATCTTCTGATGATTTGCTTTTCGTGTCTGTTCCGGTTTTTTTGTCGTTTACGGGTCGGTTTCAGAAAAACCAATATCCATCTGGCAGGAAGTTACTACAACCTACAACAGTTATATATAGCGGGGGATTCAGTTCCCGGAGGACAGCCTCGTTATATATACCAGAGGAGCAGGAGCAGTTCCCGGAAACGACAATCGTTATATACACCAGAGGAACACATAAACATCAGCAATGCAGACAGCAGTCACACAGAAAGGAGGACATGCCCATGTGGGATACAAGTTAGCTTACATACAGACGGCGGGAGAGCCGTCGGAGAAGTAACCCGATAACCAATCATATAACAAAATCCGCTTAGGAGTGCGCATTACTGGGCGGTGGAGTTCATAAGGAAAACAGTCAAAAACACACACTGTGTCGATAAAGGGCATAGTGCAGAATTTTTGAAAAAATTCCATGACCCACCGTTATTTGTCGTGCCTCCCTCCAACTGTAAGCGGGGAACTGCGAGCCGGTGTGTCAGGAGGATACACCGGTTTTCTGCTTTATGGACTCCACCGTCAAACGCATCCGCGGGGATAGGAGTCCAATCATGAAAAAAGCAGATATCGAACGAATCACAAAGGCAGCAAGAGAGGCAGCCGCAAGCGCAGCAGGAATCACGGCAGAGACCTATGCCGGCATGAACGATGAGGAGCGGGTGCTCTTCAACAAGGTAGTTAACGTCAACGAGGATCTTAAGCTGAGTGAGGTAAAGGCGAGAATCACGAAAACAAAGGGGGAGGACATCCTGACGGTCAAGGCACTCCGACGCACTGGTACGATAGTTGCGGCCAAAAAAGTCCGTGACTGCCGGGTTGAGGTCTATGACAACGGGTTCGCCGCATACCTCAAGCCCTGCCATGAAACCGTCCTGCGCATGGAATACGTCCACAGCGAGAAATTTGAGGGAAACCCGGATGTGGAGATTTGCGATAAGAAGTTCAACCTCAGTAAGGATAACTGGGGCGAGGCCGTCATGTTTGCCGGGGAGAAGCGCATGGAAGAGCGCTATGAGGAGATGTTTGAAGACACCCGGATTTCCATGACAGGTAACGGTGTGCCTGATAAGAACGGAGATGCGACCGACATCGACCCGGCAGACAGCGTTGATGTGGAAACGGCGGTCATCATGCAGGATGAGAAGGAGCGCCTGTGGGGAACGGCGGGCTGTGTGCTGTCAGAGCGGCAGATGGAGATCGTGAAGCTGCATATAGAGGGGCAGTTTGGATGGACGGAGATTGGGAAGAGACTGGGCATCAAGCCGGGATCGGCGAAAGGTACATTTGACCGTGCGATGGAGAAGCTGCAGAAGAATAAAAAAATTTTTGAAGAATTTCTGTAAAGCGTCTAAAAAAACGCATTTCCCAGCCCTATAGGACAGAGCGGTTGAGAGAACCCCGAAGGGAGACATCCGGGCAGGATTATCCTGGAGGGGTTCCCCTCCCACTCAAATTATGAAAGGAGGCTGGAAGCCATGGAAACGGAAAGCAGGGAAAGACCCAGGCGGATTTTTGTCAGCTCACCATACCGCCCGACAGCGGAGGATGAGGAGACAAGAAAGAGCCAGCTTGCGTCTAACATCCGCAGGGCAACGGTGGCCTGTAAGTTTATCTCCCTTGCCGGCATGGAGCCCCTCGCACCTCATCTTTATTTCACGCAGTTTTTGGACGATGACGACAAGGACGCACGTGAGCGTGGCATGAAGCTGGGCGAGGACTGGCTGGCAATGTCGGATGAAGTGTGGGCGTTCACCGGGGCGCATAACAACATCTCCGAGGGGATGCTGCGTGAGATTAACCTGGCAGACAGGCTGGGCATCAGGGTGAGGGTGTTCACAGACCCGGAAGACCTGATCCGTGATTACCATTGCTGGCTATAAGACGAGGGCAGCAGCAAAAAAGAAGAAAACGGCAGCGCCACGGACGGCGCAGAAGAGGAGGAAAACCATGAGTAAGGACAATTTTGAAAGCATCATCGGGGAACTGATGAAAGGACCGGCCAACATCGAGAGTGTGAACTTTCATTTCGGAGACTGCAACAGCACCACCTATATGGGCGGCGAGGTTGAGGAAGAGTATGAGGAAGAATATGGCTGCGATGACTGCGGCTGCTGCCCTGGGAATATGCCTGTTGTTGATAATGACCGGGTTGCGGAGTGGGTGCAGAAGAAAACCAATATCGATCTTGCCACCATCGAGAAAGTGCTGGAAGCCGAGATGGAGTATCTCGAAGAAATCGGTGCCGCCATTCCGGTGGGAACCGCCGGGAACGGTGAGGATGCACAGGAGCAGGACGGTGTGGCGGCCGGGGAAGACCAGCCGGAGCAGAAGGGCGAACCGGTGCAGAAGGATAATCCGGAGCAGAAGGATGGCCCGGAGCAGGCGGCTAACCCGGAACAGGCGGCTGATCCCAAAGCGGATACCCTGGATAAAATGCTGGACAAGATGCTGGGCGATGTTATGCCGGGACTGCTGTGTATGGGGCTGATGGGAGCAATCTTAGAAGATGTTTTCAGTTCCGGCGAGGCCGGCAGAAAGGAGCAGAGGGATGGAAAGAAGGAGTAATGTGAAACCCGGTGACCCGACAAAGATTGTGCGTGGGCTGACCACGGTGTTCGGCGGCCTGCACGAGATGTTCGAGGGCATCACGGAACAGGTGGAAGCGGCAAACGACGCTCTTGAAGCTGTCACGGATGGAGCGGAGACCGCCAGGGAGATGACAGCAAAGGCCATGCCGGTGGAAGTATCCCCTGACAAGACGGAGCCGGAAGACAAGGCTGAGCCGGAGCCCAAAGCACCTGCGAAGAAAGGGACGCGCAAGACTTCCGGCCGCAAGGCAAAGGAGCCGCCTGCGGAAGAACCTCCGTCAGAGGAATCCACGGTACCGGAATCTGCAGAGGTCATGCCGTCTGAGTTTGAGGCTGTCGGGGATGATGCAGGAGAGCCGGTTGAGGAGGCTGCCAAGACTGCAAAGAAACCTCAGACCGCACTCACGGCGGACGACATCCGCAAGGTAGTCGTGGCGAAGATTAAGCAGAAGCGCGACAACAGCAAGGCGGTCCAGTCCCTGCTCGAAGCCTATGGCGTAAAGGCCCTGGGCGATATGGAGCCGGAGAAGTACGAGTCCTTCCTCAGCGACATCTCCCAGCTTTAAGGGAGGTGCGCCATGGGAAAACACGCGATACTTTCCGCTTCCAGTTCCAAGCGGTGGCTCAACTGCACTCCCTCCGCACGGCTTGAGGAGGACTTCCCGGACACCGGTGGTTCCACCTATGCCGAGGAGGGGACCTGGGCACACGAACTGTGTGAGTACAAGGTCAAAAAGTATCTGCATGAACCCATGCAGCGTCCGAAGTCGGAATATCTGACGGAGGAGATTGAACAGCTGACGGATGTGTATGCCGAGTTCGTTATCGGGATCATCGAGGAGATGAAGCAGAACGGATGCACCCCTCTGGTGCTTGTCGAGGACCGGCTGGACTACAGTCACCTCGCACCATCCGGATTCGGCACAGGTGACATGGTCATCATCGGCAGGGATGCCGAAGGCAGCGGTCTCCTTCACATCTGTGATTTCAAGACCGGTGCCGGGGTGTTCGTCGATGCGGATCACAACACACAGATGCTCCTGTACGCCAGCGGCGCCTACCACGCATACTCTTACCTTTACGACATCCAGAAGGTATCAATGACCATCATCCAGCCGCGGCTTGAGAACATCTCGACTTATACCATCACAGCGGAGGAACTGCTGGAATGGGGCGAGAGCATCAAGCCCATCGCACAGATGGCGTTTGAGGGCAAGGGGAAGCAGAAGCCCGGCGACTGGTGCCGATTCTGCAAGGCAAGGGCTGTGTGCAGGGCGTGTGCCGAGGAAGCACTGGCGCTGGCAAAAGAGGAGTTCCTCGACCTGGACGCAGACGAGCCGGTCCTGGATGAATCGGAGGAGACAGATGCGACCGCGGCATATAACCGCGATGATACCGCACCGACCTTCAAACAGCCGGGGCTGCTCTCTAAGGATGACATCGAGGAAATCCTGCCGACCTTAAACCGAATCTCATCCTGGATCGATGCCGTGTTCGCATGTGTCAGCAGCGAGGCCATCAACCACGGTGTCAGCTGGGATGGCTGGAAGGTGGTCGAGGGCAGGAGCCGCAGGGTATTCTCGGACCCGAAAGCCGTCGTGGACGCGGCGGCAGTGGAAGGCTACACCAACCTGTACAAGCAGGAAATGATGTCGCTGACCGAAATCGAGAAGCTGATGGGAAAGAAGAAGTTCCAGGAGGTGCTCGGAAATCTGGCCGCACAGCCGCCCGGTACTCCGACCCGGGTCCCGGATCCCGACCCTTGCCCTGCCGTGGACTTGACCACTGCTCCCGAAGATTTTGACCCCCTGGACTGAATATGCGGATGTGCTGATAAGCACAGATGCTGACAGTCATATATGAGAAACAATGAAGCCATGCAAAAAATCAAAATTTATGGAGGTAAAAAATTATGGCTACTACGAAGAAGAAGTTACCCGCAACGAAGGTTGTTGTACCCTGCCGCATCAGTTTTGCGAATATCTGGTCCCCGAAGGCGACCCTGAGCGGCGAAGAGAAGTATTCCGTTTCCTGCATCATCCCAAAGTCGGATAAGAAGACGCTGATGGCAATCCACAAGGCAATCGAAGCAGCGAAGGAGGACGGCAAGTCCAAGAAGTTCGGCGGCAAGATCCCGGCTAACCTTCGCACGCCTCTTAGGGACGGTGACATTGATAGGCCGGATGATCCGAGCTATGCGAACAGCATGTTCTTCAATGCATCCAGCAAGGACGCTCCGCAGATTGTGGACCGCCGCGTACAGCCGATCACCGACCCGATGACCGTTTACTCCGGCTGCTACTGCAATGTTTCCGTGAACGCCTATGCCTTCTCGGTGTCGGGCAACCGCGGCATTGCCATGGGGCTTGGGAACATCCAGTTTCTGGCGGATGGCGAGCGCCTCTCCGGTAAGACTACTGCCGATGCGGACTTTGAAGAGATTGAGGACGACGAGGAAGATGTCCTTGGCGGTGACGAAGAGCTGCCGGATTATCTGAAGTAAGAGTACACACAGCTGACCGGGTGCCGGGGAGGGATTCCTTCCCCGGTTTTCCCGACAGGAAGGAGATGCGACATGGCTGAAAAGACAGCGGGAACACAGACCATCTTATCCATAGATTTGGAGACATACAGTTCCGTAGACCTTGGCAAGTGCGGTGTGTACAAATACTGCGAATCGGAGGATTTTGAAATCCTCTTATTTGCTTACGCCTTTGATGATGAGGAAGTGCAAATTATTGACATGGCCTGCGGGGAAGAACTGCCGCAGGAGATTATCGACGCGATTGAATCGCCGGATATCATCAAGGCGGCATGGAACGCACAGTTCGAGCGGACGTGCTTGAGCAGGTACCTTGGGCATCAGCTTTTCCCGGATTTCTGGCGCTGCTCGATGGTCCACGCCGCATCTTTGTCGCTTCCCCTTTCCCTGAAAGAGGCGGCAAAGGCACTGAAGACCGGGGAGCAGAAAGACCGTGCGGGCGAGGCACTGATCCGCAAATTCTCCGTGCCGAAGGTCAATAAGAACACAGGGGCAGTGAAGCGTACATGCCCAAAGGACGACCCGGAGGGCTGGCAGATGTTTAAGGACTACTGCCTGCAGGATGTAAGAACCGAGCGGGATATCCATAAGAAGATAGAGCGGTTCCCTATGCCGGACACCGAGTGGGACTTCTACCATATGGACCAGAGGATTAATGACCGTGGTGTCCTCATTGACATGGAGCTGGTGGAGCAGGCAATCACCTGTGACCTGACGCTGTCGGATGAGATGTCAAAGCGGGCATATGAACTGACGGGGCTTGAGAATCCGAATTCCGTGTCCCAGCTGAAGATGTGGCTGGAGGAGCGTGGCATTGACGCTCCGAGCCTTGGGAAGAAGGAAGTAGCGGCACTCATTACAGAACTGGATAAAAACAGCGTTGACCAGGAAGCCCTGGATATGCTGAAGCTGAGGCTGCAGATGGCGAAGTCTTCTGTGAAGAAATATCAGGCGGCGGAACGGGCAGCCTGCAAGGATGGGAGGGCGCGCGGGCTTTTCCAGTTCAACGGCGCCAACAGGACCGGCAGATGGAGCGGCCGTCTAATCCAGTTACAGAATTTGCCACAAAATCATATCGACACGCTGGACGAGGCACGGGATCTGGTGAAGATGGGATGTTTTGAGCTTCTGTCTATGTTTTATGGGAACACACCCGATATCCTGTCCCAGCTGATTCGCACAATGCTGATTCCCAAGCCCGGATGCGAATTCCGAATCGCTGATTACTCTGCAGTCGAGGCGAGGGTACTTGCCTGGGAAGCTGGGGAGCAGTGGCGGCTCGATGCTTTCCGGGATGGGAAAGACATCTACTGCGAATCGGCAAGCCAGATGTTCCATGTGCCTGTCGTAAAGCACGGCATCAACGGCGACCTGCGGCAAAAAGGTAAGGTAGCGGAGCTGGCCTGTGGTTATCAGGGCGGAGCAGGTGCTTTGATTTCCATGGGTGCTTTGGATATGGGACTTAAGGAATCTGAACTGCAGGGGCTGATTGATGACTGGCGTGAAGCCAACCCTGCCATCGTGAAGTACTGGTGGGATGTAGAGAAAGCGGCGACTGAGACTGTAAAGACACACGAGGATACCGAAGTCGGGAGGATTCGCTTTGAGTTTTATGGCAATGCACTATGGATGGTTCTTCCATCCGGTAGGAAGCTGGCCTACTTAAGTCCTAAGCTCCAGCCGAACCGGTTCGGTCGGATGTCCCTCACTTTCATGGGCGTTGGCACGAACAACAAGTGGAGCAGGCAGGAGACATATGGGGGCAAGCTGGTGGAGAATGCGACACAGGCCATTGCAAGAGACCTTCTGGCGGAGGCTATGCTCCGAATTGAGAAAGCTGGTTATGACATTGTCGGCTCAGTCCACGATGAGGTGATTGTCGAAGCACCGATTGGTGTCGGCAGTGTGGAGGAGCTTTGCAGCCTGATGTCGGAAAGCCCCAAATGGTGTCCTGACCTGCTGTTAAATGCCGCAGGATATTCCGGACAATATTACTTCAAGGATTAGGAGGATGCGATGGGACAGGTTTTAAGGCTGAAGGATGACAGAATCACGACAGTGTTCAGCCTCCGTGACGGCATGGAGCTGGCAGAGGAATATGGCGGATACGAGCTCCGCCGGTTCCTCGAAGAAGAGACAGCCGGCCTGCAGGAAGAAGCAGACGGCTGTCGGGAGGATGCTGATTCTTACGAGAAGGAACTGGACCGGGAGAGGGATCACCGGCATTCCCTGCTCTGCAATATCCGTGAAGAGACAGAAGCGGTCGCTGACCTGCTGGACGCAGACCGGCTCGATCGAAAGAAGCTGAAGAAAGCGGTAAACAACATCTGGTGTATGGTAAACAACGAACTATAGACAGTCCAGCGGGAGGCATAAAAACTTCCCGCAGATTCCTTTCTGATTTCTTCCTCAAAATTTTTTTTGAATTTCTCATCGAAACCGTCTAAAAAAACGCATTTCCCAGGCCTATAGGACAGAGGCAACGAAAGGAGGTCATTCGACTTGAAGCGCAGAGGTACGAACAAAAAAGTGCCGGACCGCACCACAGCCTCACAAGGAGCCACTGTTCAGGAAAAAAGTATAGAAAACGCAGAGCCGCGCAGGGGGAGCATTCCCGGCGCAGCAGTGCAGACACTCATGGACTGTCCGTTCTGCAAAAAGACCTGCCATGCATACCGGGCGGGAAAGTGTATCGTACTTGAACCGCCGGACTTTGGAGGCGGGGCTTGCCCATTCTACATGGACGGCGGGGAGGCGAGGGAACAGAGGGTTGCTTCTATGGAGGCGCTCATAGCGGTCGGGAAACTGGATCTGGTCACACGCTACTACGGCAGCTGTGAGCGGTTCCTGCAGATTTTAGCGGCAGAGAAGGCGGGGATGGATTCCCACGCTTTTGATGTGATACCGGAAGAAGCTCCGGTATCAGAAGAAATTCAGGAAAACGGAGGTAGTGAAACATGAAGACAGGAAGGAATTTAAACGAGCTGATGGTGGAACTGGACCGCCAGAGCAAGGCAAAGAAGGACTATATCGGTCCGGGGGCAGGGATGCGTCTGTGGGATGACGGCCACACGTTTGAAATCAACCATCCGGGGACAGGCGGGCAGGAGGTATTTAACACTTCCCAGCTGTTCCACAGGCAGGTGGCGTCGGCACTGGGAATCCCCAGCAAGTACTATGATGTGATGCAGGAGCGGAAGCCTGACCTGCTGGCGGAGAACGTCAACAGCTGGTTTGCCGATAAGGAGAACAGCTACATGGTGCGCTCCATGCAGTACGGAAACGTGCGGATGGCGAGGGCACTGCTCTCGGAGCGGTACCGCAGGATTGACAATATGGAAATCGCGGCGGCAGTCCTCCCGCTGTTTGCCGGCACAGAGCAGTACGAGGTGGTCTCCTGCGAGGTGACGGAGAACCGGCTGTATTTGAAAATCGTAAACCACAGGCTGGAAACGGCAGTCGTGCCGGGGGATTATGTGCAGGCAGGCGTCATGATTTCCAACTCAGAGGTGGGGCTTGGTGCCGTATCCGTGCAGCCGCTTCTTTACCGTCTGGTCTGCACCAACGGCATGACCGTGAACGATTTCGGGGAGCGCAGGCATCATGTGGGCAGACAGGCGAAAGCCATGGATGACAGTTTTGAACTGTATTCGGATGAGACGATGGAAGCGGAGGACAAGGCATTCCTCCTGAAACTGCGTGACACAACGATGGCGGCGATTGATGAGAGCCAGTTCCATAAGGTTGTCAGCAGGCTCCAGGAGAGTGTTGGCATCCCGATCACCGGCCCGGTGCAGAACGTGGTGGAGCTGACAAGCAGGACGTTCGGCATCAACCAGGCAGAGCAAGAGGGCATCCTCCGTTACCTGATCGAGGGAGGCGACCTTTCCATGTACGGTCTTTCCAATGCCGTGACGAGGGCAAGCCAGGATGTGGAGAGCTATGACCGGGCTACAGCTCTTGAGGGTATCGGCTGGCAGGTAGCGACTATGGAGCCGACACTTTGGAAGGAGGTAAACAACGCATGAGAAAGAAGAGAAGATTGCTTGCTTACTGCTGCACGGCGGCTGTGGTCCTGCTGATTGTCCTTCTGGTGAGAAGCTGCGGAAGCGGGCAGGATTCGGAGCAGGAAACAGAGCTGCCGGCGGAAAGCACAGAGTCAGAGGGTGTTTTGGGCAGCAGGACAGAGGAAATCGGCACAGAGGCGGAAGGGACGGAAACAGCTGACACAGAGTCAGAAGCCACAGAGACAGAAATGGATGCTGCTGAAACGGAAACCGCAGATATCGGATCTGCTGTTACCCATGACATCCCGGATACTTCAAACCTCGAATTCCCGTTCACCACGATGTCCCTTGATTGGGGAGAGGACACACTGGAAGGCTGGTGGCATTACGACATCCCGGAGGACTATGCCAGCTATGGCGGCTACTTTCCGGATGCGGTGCAGGTTTACACCTATGCACTCTGCACACAGAACAATATCGATTATGCGATGGTGCTTGCCATCATCGAGGTGGAGAGCGGCTACCAGTGGGATGCAATCAGCGGGACCGGCGCCCTTGGGTATATGCAGGTGATACCGAAATGGCACAGTGAGCGGCTGGATTATCCGGAATCAGATGAAATTTTTTTACACCCGTATACCAATATCTATGCCGGCATTTCCTACCTGGCGGAATTGTCCGGGCGGTTCGATTCACAGGAGAAGGTGCTGACAGCTTACCACTACGGTGTATCCGGTTCTTATAAGCAGTTCTGGAACGCCGGAGAAAGCGGCAGCCCGTATTCGGAAAAGGTCCTGGGGATTGCGGAGCGGATTCGGCTCCAGCTTGAGCAGCGGGAGAAGGAGGCGCAGGGGAATGACGAATGATTTTCAATTCCGCTGGGTCGAATCCGGAGAGACCGTACAGAAGTGTACAGAACCGGTTCGCAGCAGGGGTCATGCAGACCCCACTGCGGATGCCGCTATCGGGCACATCATTGCGGAAGAAAAGCATGAGCGACGGAAAAAGGAAAGGAAAAAAGAGAAGCGGTACCACCCAAAGAAAACAGGAAGACCGAGAACTTCCGTGTGGAGAAAGTCAGATGAAAATAACGCCGCAGGAAAATTTGATTCAAAACGTCTAAAAAACAGCATTTCCCAGCCCTATAGGACAGAAGGCAGGAAAGGAGGCAGAACAGATGCGGGAGAGCATGATTGAAAAAGCCTTTGTAGATGCCGTCCGGGCCGAGGGCGGCATGGCAATGAAGTTCACGTCACAGA